>JAQBPZ010000276.1 GCA_028287225.1 Gemmatimonadota bacterium | reverse complement strand
GTGGTGCGGCTGATCAGCGAGAGCTTCTTCCGCGTGGGAGGCGAGCGATACGCCGCGGAGAACAAGACCTTCGGGATCGCGACGCTGCGGAAGCGGCACGTGGAGGTCGCGGACGGCCGCGCCGTGTTCACCTACGTGGGCAAGAAGTCGATCCGGCAGCGGCAGGTGGTGGGAAATGCGGAGCTCACGCGGTTGATCGAGCGGCAGCTCGCGTCGCCCGGACCGCGGCTGTTCCGCTACCAGGAGGAGAAGCGGTGGCGCGACCTCACGGCGCGCGACGTGAACGCGTACCTGCACGACACCCTCGGCGTGCCCTTCAGCGCGAAGGATTTCCGCACGTGGGGCGGGACGCTGCGCGCCGCGACGGTGCTGGCCGAGCTCGGGCCGGCCAGCTCCGTGACGGAGGCGAAGCGCAACGTGATGACGACGATGCGGCTGGTGGCCGCGGAGCTGGGCAACACGCCGGCGATCTGTCGCGCGTCGTACGTGCATCCCCTCGTCGTCGCGCGCTACATCGACGACGGGGAGACGATCCGCCTGCCGACGCGCCATGTGTCGAAGGCCGAGCAGTATGCGCACTCGCCGGAGGAGCGGGCGCTGATCCGGTTCCTGGACGAGCACTTTCCCGAGCGGCGGAAGACAGCGCGGGGCGCGCCCGGCTCCTCGCGCCCCGCACCCGGTTGACCGGACCGCCGTCCTAGTCGCGCCGCAGCGTTCGTTCGGCGGGCGGCTGCTGCGGCACGGTGAAGATGAAGGTGGACCCTTCCCCCACCTTCGACTCGACCCAGATACGCCCGCCGTGTGCCTCGACGATGCCGCGCACGATGGAGAGCCCGAGGCCCGCACCGCGACGGTCGCCGCGCATCGCCTGCCAGTAGCGGTCGAAGATGTGGGGCAGCTCCTCCGGCGGGATGCCCGGGCCGGTGTCGGTGACGGAGAAGCGGATCTCCCCGTCGACCTCCTCGGTGCGGAGGGTGATCTTCCCGCCCGGCGGCGTGAACTTGATGGCGTTGCCCACGAGGTTGGAGAACACCCGCTGGATCTGGCCCACATCGGCCGATGCGAACAGGCCCGCGCCGGTCACGTCGGTCTCCAGGGTGATCGACTTCTCCTGGGCGATGGGCGCGAGCATCTCGCGCGCCTGCTCGAGCAGGTCGGCGGCGTTCTCGCCAAGGCGGTTCACCGAGAAA
Source organism: Gemmatimonadota bacterium (assembly GCA_028287225.1). GTDB lineage: Bacteria > Gemmatimonadota > Gemmatimonadetes > Gemmatimonadales > Gemmatimonadaceae > AG11. The sequence continues at coordinate 7,379 of JAQBPZ010000276.1, read as the reverse complement.
TGCCCCGCCTCGATGCTCGAGATGTCCAGCAGGTCCTTGATGAGGCGGTTGGCCTGTTCGGCGGCGCGCTTGATGATGTCGAGGAAGCGCGCGCCGGCCGCGCGTCGCTCCCCCTGCTGGTCGAGCAGCAGCGAGGCGCTCAGCGTGATGGTGCTCAGCGGGTTGCGCAGGTCGTGCGAGACGATGGCGAGCACCTCGTCGCGGGCGCGGATCGCGCGCTGGGCGTTGTCGTAGAGCCGGCCGTTGTCCACGGTGCGCGCGGCGCGCTGGCACAGCTGCTCGGCGGTGAGCAGGTCCATGAGGTCGTAGCCGCGCCCTGATTCCGCGACGCCGAAGGTGATGGCGCCGAGGACCTGCTCGCGCGTCAGGAGCGGCACGATCATGAGGGCGCGCGTGCCCAGCTTCTGGAGCACGGCGCGGTGCGCGGCGCTCAGGCCGAGTGCCTTGAGCGCCGCGGGGCGGCACTCGCGAATGAGCATCGGCTGCCGGGTGCGGATGACCTCCACCACGAGGTCGCGCGCCTCGGAGGGCCGGTTGGGGTCGGAGGGAAGCGTCTCGTCGCTACGCAGGAGCGCCTCCCGCGACGGGTCGGAGTGCGCGGTGGCCGCGCGGTGGATGCCCCCTCCCTCCTCCAGCACGTCGATCGCGCAGAAGTCGCCGAGAGTGGGGACGATGAGCCGCGCGAGGCCGGTGAGGATCACCTCCTGGTCGAGCGAGGTGTCCAGGAGCACGGTGGCCTGCGCGACGAAGCGCTGCGCCTCCTCCTCCAGCTTGCGCTCCGTGATGTCCACCATGGAGCCGATCATGCGGACGGCTTCGGAGCGCTCGTTGCGGACCACGTGGCCGCGTGCGAGGACGGTGGCATAGGTGCCGTCGCCCCGCTGGAAGCGGTATTCGTCGGACCAGAGCTCCGCCGTCCCATTGAGCACCGCGTGCGTGGTCGTGATGACGCGCTCGCGGTCCGCGGGGTGGATGTGGTTGTACCACCACTCCATGGTGGTGCCGACCTGGTCGGGCTGGTAGCGGCAGGTGCGCCGGATCGCGTCGTTCCAGGTGAGGACGCCCGAGACGACGTTCCAGTCCCACACCACGTCGCTCGTCGCGCGGGCCACCAGGTCGTAGCGCTCCTCGCTCTGCTTGAGCCGCTGCTCCACCTGCCGCCGCGTCGTGATGTCGTGCAGGAAGGCGGTGAACAGGAAGGTGCCGTCCATCGGGATGGCGCTGATGCTCAGCTCCACCGGAAACTCGTGCCCGTCGCGGTGCAGCGCCTCGACCTCGAACCGGCGCGAGTGCTGCGTGAGGTGGCCGGTGCGCGTGAACCGGCGCATCGCGCGCCGGTGGCCGTGCCGGTGCCGCATCGGGATGACGAGCTCCGCCATCGGCTTGCCCAGCGCCTCGGCGCGCGTCCAGCCGAAGGTCGCCTCGGCCTGCCCGTTCCACTCGGTGATGCGGCCGTCCATGTCCATCGCGATGAACGCGTCGTGCGACATCTCGACGATGGCGCGAATGCGGCCCTCGCTCTGCCGCAGCGCCTCGTGGGCCTGCACGCGCTCCACGACGCGGCCGAGCTGCGTGCCGGCGTGGCTGAGCACCTCCATGAGCGGCTCGTCGACGTCCAGGGTCCGGTCGGCGAAGAACTCCAGTGCCCCGACGACCTCGGACCCGGTGAGCAACGGGCACGCGATGCCGCCCCGGATGCCCGCCTTGAGGGCCGCGTCGCGGCGGGTGAACGTCTCGTCGGCGGTGACGTCGCGCACCCAGTGCGCCTTGCCGGTGGACATGACCTCGCCGGGAAGGCCCTCGCCGGGGCCGAAGACGCGGCCCGCGGTGGCGTCGCGGAACACGTCGTACTTTCCGGCGTCGCTCATGAACCACGTCCCGCTCGAGACCATGTTGCCCTCGGCGTTGCGCAGGTAGAGATGGCCCGTGCACCAGTCGTTGTAGGTGCAGACGTGCGCGATGCAGCGCTCGGCGGCCGAGGCGATGTCCGTGGCCTCGTTGGCGGCGACGGCGACGTATTCCAGCAGCTCCACGTTGGCCGTCTTGCGACGGAGCTCGTGCTGGGCGCGCTTCTGGTCGGTGATGTCGTGGGTATTGATGATGGCCAGGGGCTGACCGGCGGCATCGGTCCGGATCTGGGCGATGGCCTCCACGTCGCGCCAGCTGTCGTCCTTGTGGCGCAGCCGGATGGACAGCTCGCCGCTGGCGCCGGGGGTCCCGATGATCCGATGAAACGCCTCGTCGGCACGTTCCACGTCGTCGGGGTGCACGAACTCACGGCTGTGGCGGCCCACCAGCTCGTCGGGCTCGTACCCGAGCACGCGGGTGACCGACGGGCTCATGTAGCTGATGACGTCGTCGGGCGTCACGATGCTCACCACGTCCCATGCGTTCTCGGTGAGCGCACGAAGCTGCGTCTCGCGCGTGCGCAGCTCGGCCTCGGCCGCCTTGCGGTCGGTGATGTCCACCAGGGAGGCGACGAGCGCGGGCCGGCCGCCCACCTCGGCGCGCGTGGCGCGCAACTCCACGGCGAAGGACGGGCCGTTGTGGCGCAGCGCGTCGAACTCGCAGCACAGGCTGTCGACGTCGCCGTGCAGCACGCGCGTCATCTCCTTCGCGACACGCTGACGCTGATCGTCCTGCACGATGTCCAGCAGGGCGGTGCCCGAGAGCAGCGTCTCGTCGCCGTAGCCGAACATGTCGGCCAGGGCGTGGTTCGTGAACTGGAAGAGCCCATCCTGCAGGGCACAGATGCCCACCGGCAGGCGGTCCACGATCGCGCGGAAGTGAGGGAGGACGCAGTGGTGCTGGTGTGCGTCCTCGATGACCTGCGAGGCCTGCCGGACGGCGGTGCGCAGGGCGCCGCGCAGGTCGATCTCGTGCATCGTGGCGGCGCCGAGCTCCTCGAGTACCTCGACGTCGGCCGCCGTCCACCCGTGCGCCACGTGGTCGGCGATGGCGAACGCACCGATGACGAGGCCCTCGGCGGTGCGGAGCGGGACGCCGGCATAGGCGACGATCCCCATCTCGTCGATCGCGGGATTGTCGCGCACGAGCGGCTCGTCGTGCGCATCGCTGACGACGAGCGGCTCCCCGCGGTCGACGACGTGGCGGCAGAACGAGTGCGAGAGTGGCGAGGAGCGCGTGGAGGCCCACGGCTCCGGGAGCCCCACGCTGCTCTTGAAGAACTGCGTCTCGTCGTCGACGAGAGTCACGAACGCGACGGGGGCATGGAGCGCCGTGGTGGCCAGGCGGGTCAGGCGATCGAACGGCTGTTCGCGAGGCGTATCGAGGAGGCCCGTGCGTCGCAGCGTCGCGACGCGCGCAGTGTCCGGGATGGTAGCTGCTTCGGCATACATGGGAGTCGACCTGATGATGAGGAGACGAAGGCTCGCGCACGGCGGTGCGTGGTGCGGCGTGATCGTTCCTGTCTCGATGTCGGCTGGGCGCGTGCCGGCGCCGGCTGGCTCGGCGTCTCATGCGCCGATGGCAATGCACGATGCCGCGTTTCGGGCTTGCGGCGCGCCGCGTCGTGTGCGCAGCGTGAGCCGCGCGACACGCCTGATCTCGTACGGGTGCGCCGCGGGGGAGAATCACCGGGGCGCCCATGTCGAGCCGCGTGGAGTGCACATCGTCAATCACCGCGTCGTGATCTGTCGCTATTCATACGTTTGACAGACGAAGCCCGCAAGAGCGTTTACGAAGGTTGCGGTGCGAAAGTGACAGCCTCCTTCTCCAGCTGCCCGCTGGGGCCGGCAGCATACGGCGGCGTCGCGCGCAACGAGCCCATCGATCGAGGGTATGAGCTGCATGACCAGCGATGACACCACCATGCATGAGCGCGTCGCGCTGCGCCTCGACGCGCACTGCTCGCGGCTGCTCGCCTGCCGCCGCTGCCTGCACGGACCCGACGTTCGGCCGATCGTCGCCCGGACCCGCTCGCCGCGTGCGATGCTGATCGGGCAGGCGCCCGGCCGCGTGGAGGCGGGAGGCGGGCGTCCGTTCGCGGGGCGCGCCGGCGCCACCCTGTTCTCCTGGCTGGCCGAGGCGGGCATGGACGAGGCGACGGCGCGCGAGTGGCTCTACATCGCCGCCGTGACGCGCTGCTATCCGGGGCCGCACCCGTCGGGCCGCGGCGACCGGGTGCCGGGCAGGGCCGAGCGCCGCGAGTGCAGCGACTGGCTCGATGCAGAGCTGGAGATCATTCGTCCGCCGGTCATCGTCCTGGTCGGCCGGCTGGCGATGGAGCGATTCCTCGACCCCCGCCCGCTGGACGCGCTGGTGGGGCAGGAGCACGAGGTCAGCCACGCGGGCGGCCGGTCGGTGGCGATCCCGCTGCCACACCCGAGCGGCGCGAGCAGCTGGATCCATGCGCCGGGACATCGGGCCCTGCTGCACGACGCGCTCGCGCTCCTGCGCGGGCGGCTCGCGACGGGCGCCCCCGTCCGGGGGGCGGCATGATGCGCGGGCTCGTGCTGGTGTTCACCCTTGCCGGCGCGCCGCGCACGCAGCCCGCGGACCGCTGGCTCGGGCAGGACAAGCTGAAGCATTTCTTCACCGCGGCCTTCGTCCAGAGCTTCGGCTACGGCTCCCTGCGGGCGGCGGGGGTGTCGCACGGCGCCGCGCTCACGGGCGCGACGACGGGGACGGCAGCCGTCTCCCTGGGCAAGGAGATCTGGGATGCCAGGGGCAACGGGACGCCCAGCCTGAAGGACGCGGCCTGGGACGCGGCGGGCGCGGGGGCGGCGACGGCGCTGCTCGTGAAGGTCCAGCGGTGAACGGCGAAAGCAGCCGGTCAGGCTTTCCTCTATAGTTGCTGCGCCGGGGCCCGCTATATTGCCAGGATGACATCCGCCCGGACGAAGTTCCTCATCGGTGGCGCCCTGGTCCTGGGCACCGCCGGGTATCTCATGGCGACGTCCATCAAGGACACCGGCATGTACTACCTCACGCCGACGGAGCTGTCGGCGAAGCTCGCGGCGGACCCGACCTTCCGGAACACGGGGGTGAAGGTGGGCGCGCGCGTGGTGCCGGGCTCCATCCAGCGCGTGCCGGGCGGAAAGGAGTACGCCTTCCGGATGACGGACGGGGCCAAGGTCTATCCGGTGGTGTATCGCGGCATCGCGCCCGACACCTTCACCGACGCCGCCGACGTGGTGGTGGAGGGGCGCATGGGCGAGGACGGCACCTTCCACGCGACGGTGCTGCTCGCGAAGTGCGCGTCGCGGTACGAGAACGCGCCCTCGCCGACCCCGGGCGACCCCAAGTACCGGCAGACGCCGGGCTACAAGTCGGGAGCGCGCGCGTGATCCTCGTCGGCGAGCTGTCGCTGTGGGTGGCGCTGCTCATGGCCGCATGGTCGGCGGTGACCTCGTTCGCCGGCGGCTCGATGGGCCGAGAGGACCTGATCACGAGCGGGCGCCGCGGGCTGTACGCCACCACGGCGATGGTGATCCTCGCCTCGGCCGGCCTCTGGACCGCGCTCCTGACGCACGATTTCTCGCTCCGGTACGTGGCGTCGAACACCAGCGCGAACATGCCGAAGGTCTACATCTTCGCGGCATTCTGGGGCGGGCAGGCGGGGTCGATGCTGTTCTGGGCGCTGATCCTCTCCTGCTACTCCGCGCTGGCGATCTGGTCGGTGCGTGACAAGGGGCGCGACCTGGCCCCGTGGGCCTGCGGCACGCTCGCGGCCATCCTGGTGTTCTTCATCGCGACGACCTGCTTCAAGGCGAACCCGTACGACCGCCTGAGCTTCGTGCCGGCGGATGGGCGCGGCATGAACCCGCAGCTTCAGAATCCCGGGATGGCGATCCATCCGCCCAACCTGTACCTGGGCTACGTCGCCACCGCGATCCCCTTCGCCTTCGCGATCGCCGCGCTGATCTCCCGCCGGCTCGACGCCGAGTGGCTGAGCATCGTGCGGCGGTGGTCGCTCGTCTCGTGGTTCTTCCTCACCGTGGGCATCACGCTCGGCATGTGGTGGGCGTACGTGGAGCTGGGCTGGAGCGGCTACTGGGCGTGGGACCCGGTGGAGAACGCGAGCTTCCTTCCCTGGCTCACGGGCACGGCGTTCCTGCACTCCATCATGATCCAGGAGAAGCGCGGGATGCTGCGGAAGTGGAACGTCGTGCTCGTCGTGACCACCTTCCTGCTCGCGATCTTCGGCACCTTCCTGACGCGCAGCGGCATCATCGAGAGCGTGCACTCGTTCGCGCAGTCGCCGGTGGGGGCGTGGTTCGCGACGTTCTTCTTCAGCGCGACGGCGGTGACGATCTACTTCGTGGCCACGCGGCTCAAGGATCTCGAGGCCACCGCCGAGCTGGAGAGCATGGTGAGCCGCGAGGCTGCCTTCCTGTACAACAACCTCGTGCTCGTGGGCATCGCGTTCTCGGTGCTGTGGGGAACGCTGTTCCCGATCCTGAGCGAGTGGGTGCGCGGCACCAAGATCACCGTGGGCCCGCCCTTCTTCAACACGGTGAACGTGCCGCTCGGCCTGCTGCTGCTGGCGCTGACCGGCGTGGGACCGCTGATCGCGTGGCGCAAGGCGTCCACGTCGAATCTCAGGCGCCAGTTCATGGCGCCGGTGGCGCTCGGGCTGATGTCCGGCGTCGTGTTGTTCGCCCTGGGCATGCGCAACTTCCACGCGCTGGTCGCCTACACGCTGGCGGGCTTCGTGGCGGGCACCATCCTGCAGGAGTTCTACAAGGGCATCCGGGCCCGCCACCAGATGCACGAGGAGTCCATTCCCCTCGCGGCCATCCGCCTCGTGGCGCGCAACCGGCGCCGCTATGGCGGCTACATCGTCCACGCCGGCATCGTCATCCTGTTCAGCGCCTTCGCCGGCCTGGCCTTCAAGAAGGATCACGACGTGCAGCTCAAGGCGGGCGAGTCGACGGAGCTGGTGGATCCGCTCGGGCACCGCTGGCGCTTCGTGAGCCAGGGGACGTCGACGTCGGAGACGCTGAACCGGTTCGTGACCGCCGTGGGCCTCGAGATCTGGCGCGACGGCGTGCCGCAGGGACTGCTCACGAGCGAGAAGCGGCAGTACTTCGACAGCAACAAGCAGCCGCAGTTCGAGCCCTCCACCGAGGTCGGGATCCGTACGTCGGCCAAGATGGATCTCTACGTCGTCCTCGCCGGCGTGCGCGACGAGACGGCCGAGCTGCGCATCAGCTTCAACCCGCTGGTCGTCTGGGTGTGGATCGGCGGGATGGTCATGGCGATCGGCGGGCTGATCGTGATGTGGCCGCAGGCGGAGCGGCGCCGCGCGGGCGGATACGTGGCCACGCTGGAGCCGGCGCGGTCGCGCGCCGAGCTGGCGGGCACGCACTGATGGAACGGCGGGACTTCCTGCGCCGCGCCGCGGGCGGCGGCGC
>JAQBPZ010000215.1 GCA_028287225.1 Gemmatimonadota bacterium | reverse complement strand
TCGCATCGCGATGCCGGCCCGCTGCACGTCCGGGATCGCTCCGGCCAGCCGTCACACCGCGCGCATGTACCGATACCGCGCGGTCGCGACCTGGTACGTGCCGTAGGCGACCAGGCCAAGGGCGACGACGCCGAGGACGATTCCGCCGTACGGGGCATGCGCGAGGGTCGCCAGGGAGTCCGACAGGCCGCCGGCCTCGCTCGCGTCGTGCTGGCGCGCGGCGCGGATGAGCAGGATGCCGACGACCACGAAGACCACGGCACGCGCGGCGATGCCGAACTGGCCGAGCCGGACGATCCAGCGTGATCTCGCGGGACCGGCGGAGGCGAGGTCGAGATGGCTGCGGACCTTCTCTTCCGACGCCGAGCGGTAGAGCTGCCAGCCGGCGTAGCCGAGGAATCCGAGACCGGCCGCGAAGACGAGCACGCGGCCGAAGGGAAGCTCGAGGAGGCGGGAGGTCCAGTGCTGCGCCTGCGCACCGCCGCCGCCCTCCGGTCCCCCGCCGCGCTGGGCGAGGGCGCGCAGGGTCTGCACGCCGAGCAGGCCGTACGCAACGCCACGTCCGGCCTGTGCGATGCGAAGCGCGACGCTGGCCGGCTCATCGCCCCTTCGCTCGGCATCGGTGATGGCGGACACGATCCGCCACGCCATGTAGCCGAGAAGGCCGACACCGATCACGAGGAGCGCCATGGTGCCGAACGGCCCCTCGCCGATGACTCGCAGGGCGCCGCGCTGGTCGGTGGTGGTGCCGCCGGTGCCGGCCGCGAGGCGCGCCGCCAGCGCACCGATGACGATGAAGACGATGCCCTTGGCGGCGTAGCCGAGGCGCGCGAGGAGGACGATGCCGGGTGCGACGGCACGCACCGGCGCGGTGGGAGACGCGATGGACGACATGCGGGGAGGGTGAGGAACGACGGCGCGTGCGCCGCGTATCAGGTCAGGTCAACGGCAGCGGGACGCGGCGACGAAAGCAGCATTCGTGCCGCCCGTGGCCGCGGCTTGCGCAGCCGTCCGCATTGCCTCTCGCGCTTGCGCGCTCCAGACTGCATGCAGGCAACAGGTCCTCTCCCATTCCCGTCCCGATGTCATCGAAGATCCTCGCGTCACTGCTCCTCGCCGCCCTGGCGCTTCCGGCGCTCGCTCAGCAGCCCGTCGTCGCGACGACGCGGAGCACCGCGTCCATGGACGCGCCGCTGCCGCTCGATCCGCACGTGCGCAGCGGCACGCTCGCGAACGGGCTGCGCTACTACGTGCGGCAGAACGCCCGGCCGGAGAAGCGCGCCGAGCTGCGGCTCGTGGTGAACGCCGGCTCGGTGCTGGAGCGCGAGGGCCAGCTCGGCTACGCGCACTTCATCGAGCACATGGCGTTCAACGGCACCACGCACTTCGCGAAGAACGAGCTGGTGAGCTACCTCCAGACGATCGGCGTGCAGTTCGGCGCGGACCTGAACGCGAATACGGGGGTGGACCGCACCGTGTACATCCTGCCCGTTCCGACCGACTCCGCGACCGTCCTGAACCGCGGCTTCCAGATCCTCGGCGACTGGGCCCGCGGACAGACGTTCGCCGGTGCCGAGGTGGTCTCGGAGCGCGGCGTGGTGCGCGAGGAGTGGCGCGGCACGAAGGGCGCGGGCGACCGCGTGCTTCGCAAGATCCTGCCGGTGGCGCTCAGGAACTCGCTCTACGCGCGGCGGCTGCCGATCGGCACCGAGGAGAGCATCATGGCGGCGACGCCGGCCGGGCTTCGCAGCTTCTACGACGCCTGGTACCGGCCCGACCTGATGGCCGTCGTCGCCGTCGGCGACTTCGATCCGGCCGCGGTGGAGCGGCAGATCCGTACGGAGTTCTCCCGCATTCCCGCCGCGCGCGGCGCGCGCCCCCGGCCCTCGGTGGGGATTCCGCCCAACCGGGCGCCCCTCGTGGCCATCGCCAGCGATCCGGAGATCACGTCGACGTCGATCGAGGTGATCTACAAGTCGCAGGAGCAGCCCACACGCACCGCGGCCGACTTCCGGCGGGACCTCATGGGCGAGCTGTATACCGGCATGCTGAACGCGCGCCTTGCGGAGATCGCACAGCAGCCCGACGCGCCGTTCCTCGGCGCGAGCGCGTCGCACGGGCCGTTCTTCGCGCGGGGGGCGAGCGCCTTCGACCTCAGCGCGAGCGTGAAGGAAGGTGGGGCGGAGCGCGGGCTGGAAGCGGTGCTGACCGAGACGCGCCGCGTGGACCAGAGGGGATTCCTCCAGAGTGAGCTGGACCGGGCGAAGCAGTCGCTGCTCCGCGCCTACGAGCGCGGGTATGCGGAGCGCGAGCGGACCAACTCCGGCGCGCTGGTGGAGGAATACATCGACAACTTCCTGGAGGGCACTGCCGCACCCGGCATCGAGGCCGAGTACCGGCTGGTGCAGGAGCTGGTGCCGGCGATCTCGCTGTCCGAGGTGAACCACGCGGCGAGCGGGTGGATCACGGACGAGAACCGCATCGTGGTCGTCGTCGCGCCTGAAAAGGCCGGACTGGCGCTCCCGACGCAGCAGCAGCTGCTCGCCGTCTTCGACCGGGTCGCGACCGCGCCGGTGACGGCGTACGCGGAGAACGTCTCCAGCGAAGCGCTGGTCGCGGCGCTCCCCACGCCGGGGCGCGTGGCGAGCGAGCGCACGGTGCCGGGAACGGACATCACCGAATGGACGCTGAGCAATGGCGCCCGGGTGCTGGTGAAGGCCACCGACTTCAAGGCGGACGAGGTGACGTTCTCGGCGTTCGCGAGCGGGGGCACCTCGCTCGCGTCGGACGCGGACTTCATGTCGGCACAGCTCGCGTCGCAGCTGGTGTCGATCGGCGGAGTGGGCGCGTTCAGCCGCGTGGACCTGGCCAAGAAGCTGAGCGGCAAGGCGGTCTCGCTGGCGCCGACGATCGGCGAGACGAGCGAGGGGCTGCGCGGCAATGCCTCGCCGAAGGATCTCGAGACGCTCCTCCAGCTGGCGTACCTGCAGATCACGGCGCCGCGGAGGGACACGTCGGCCTACCAGGCGTTCCGCAACCAGGCGACTTCGATGCTCCTGAACCGGAGCGCGGACCCGAACGCCGTGTTCGGCGACAGCATCACGGTGACCATGGGCCAGCACGGGTTCCGCGCGCGGCCGCTGACGCAGGCGACATTCAACGAGGTGAGCCTGGACCGGGCGCTGGCGTTCTACCGCGACCGGTTCGCCGACGCGAGCGGGTTCACCTTCGTGTTCGTGGGGAACGTGGACCGCGCAACGCTGAAGCCGCTCGTGGAGCAGTACCTCGCCTCGCTGCCGTCCACCGGGCGAAAGGAAGCGTGGAAGCGCGTGACCAGCGGGCCGCCCCCGGGCGTGGTGGACGTGACGGTGCGCAAGGGCACCGAGAACAAGGCGACGACACTGCTCGCCTTCACGGGACCGTTCACCTACACGCCGGAGAACCGGGTCGCGCTGCGGGCGCTCGGCGACTACCTCACGATCAAGCTGACGGAGACGCTCCGCGAGCAGCTGGGGGGCAGCTACAGTCCGGGCGCGGGCGGGCAGGCGAGCCGCGCGCCGCGCGAGGAGTACCTCATGCAGATCTACTTCGCGTCGTCGCCGGAGAACGTGGAGCGGCTGACGCCGGCCGTGTTCGCGGTGATCGACTCGCTCAAGAAGAACGGACCGTCCGCCGCCGACGTGGAGAAGGTGAAGGCCCAGGCACTGCGGCAGCGCGAGACGGAGCTGAAGCAGAACGAATTCTGGCGATCGAGCATCGCGGCGCGGCTCCAGGCGGGGGAGAGCCTGGCCGACATCGATGCGGCCGACACCGCGCTGCTGGCGCGCATCACGCCGGCCATGATCCAGGAGGCGGCCCGGACGTACCTGCGCAGCGACAACCACATCCGCTTCGTGCTGCTGCCGGAGGCGAAGCCCTGATCCTGCTTCCAGACGCCGGGATGCTCGTGGCGCAGGCTCCGGAACGAGTCCACCGAGGGCCACGAAACAGCCGAATCAACCCACTCGCGGGTGTCGACTCGGCGGTTTTCGTGCCTTCGGCACATTCGGTCTGAAACGTCGGTCCCGGGACTCTCAACGCGCAACGGCCCGGGCGCATATACTAGGCGAGGCGGCACCGGCCGCCCTGGCCATTCTCGATGGAGCCCCACCATGACGCGATCCACCTCGCGTGTGCCCAGCCGCCTGCTGCGAGCCGGCGCGCTGCTCATGTTCCTGACCCTGCCGCTCGGCGCCCAGCAGCCGGTGGACGCCGCCCGCGCGCTGCTGGCACAGGAGCGGTTCGTGACTCCCCCGCCCGAGGTCGCGCGGCTGGTGACGGCACCGCGGCAGCAGAACACGGTTCTCACGCAGCAGAGCCCCGACCGGCGCCGCTTCCTGGCGCTCCATGCCGGCGCGCTGGGCAATGAGCAGCAGTTCGCGAAGCCGCACCACTACTTCGGCGGCCTCCAGGTGGACTATCGGGCGAACCGCGCCCGCACGCTCACCACCCGCGGCTCGAGCATGCTGGAGATCGTGGACGCGACCACGGCCGGCCGCACGCGCGTGGAGATCCCGAGCGGCGCGACCGCGTCGTCGCCCAGCTGGTCGCCGGACGGATCGCAGCTGGCGTTCCTGGCCAACTTCGATGACGCGTCGTACGTGTACGTGGCCGATGCGCGCACCGGACGCGCGCGGCGGCTGAGCGGCCGCGCGGCGCTGCCGGTACTCGATACCTCGCTGGACTGGGCGCCGGACGGCAGCGGCGTCTACGCGGTGCTGGTGCCGGAGCCGAGGATGCCGATGCCCAAGGAGCCGGCCGCGGCAGAGGGACCACTCGTCCGGATGACGACGCCGGGCGTGAAGAACAAGACCCCGACCTACGCCAGCCTGCTGGGCAGCCCGTTCGAGAAGGCACAGCTCGAGTACTACGCCACCGGCCAGCTCGCGCGCCTGAGCACCACCGGCGCCGTGCAGCAGGTCGGCACGCCGGCGATGATCCAGGCGGTGGACGTGGCACCGGACGGACAGCACCTGCGCGTGACGGTGCTCGCCAAGCCGTTCTCGTACATCGTGCCGCTCACCAGCTTCGGCACGGAGGAGCAGCTCTGGACGAGCGATGGCCGCCGGCTGTCGACGCTCGCGCGCCGTCCGCTGCGCGAGGGCAGCGCCAATGACGACGGGACGCGCGTGGCGGTCGACACCGGCCGCCGCTCCTTCGCCTGGTATCCGGGCGGTGGCCTGGCGTACCTGCTGCAGGACCCGGC
>JAQBPZ010000203.1 GCA_028287225.1 Gemmatimonadota bacterium | reverse complement strand
GCGAGCAGGGGAAGCAGGAGCGCGGCGGCGGAGTGGCGGCGCAGGGCAATGCAAGCGGAGCGGCGGAGTGGCATGGGCGGTAATTTGGTGCGCTGCAGGGAGCCGTCAATCACACGAGGCAATTCATGCACGATGCACGTCCGTCGGTCGACGGCTCCAGCAGGGCCATCACGGTGCGTGCACCGTGGATCGAGCGCGCCAGCTGGGCACTGTACGACTTCGCGAACACCATCTTCTCGATGAACGTCGCGACGCTGTACTTCTCGGTCTGGCTGATCGCCGACCTGCACGCGTCGAGCACCGTCTTCGCCCTGGGCAACGGCCTGTCGTCGCTCCTCGTGGTGGTCTCGGTGCCGGTGCTCGGCGCGCTCTCGGATGCGCGGCGCCGCCGCAAGATCTGGGTGGTGCTCTTCACCGTGGCGGCCTGCGTGGCCTGCGCGATGATCGGGGTGCTCGGGCAGACGACGCTGCCGATCGCCGGTGCGGAGACGCTGCGCGGCACGTCGCTGCCCGCCGGCTGGACGCCGGGCATCGGGACGTTCGGGTGGGTGCTGCTGGCGTTCGTCGTGGCGAACTACGCGTACCAGGCGGCGCAGCCGTTCTACAACGCGATGATGCCGGAGCTCGCGCCCCCCGAGGAGCAGGGGCGGCTGTCGGGGATCGGGACGGCGGTGGGCTACGTGGGGACGATCGTGGGACTCATCCTGATCTTCCCGTTCTTCAGCGGGGCGGTGCCGATGCTCGGCGCCATGCCGGCACGGGTGATGGACGGGTTGCGCGCCATGGTGCCGTTCACGTCCCACGCAGGGCGGGTGTCGACCTTCGTGCCGACGGCGATGCTCTTCCTCCTGTTCTCGCTGCCGCTCTTCTTCTTCTGCCGGGATCACGACCCGGTGAAGGAGAAGGTGCCGGTGAGCTTTCGCCGCGCATTCGGGGACCTGTGGCAGACGCTGCGCGACACGCGCCGGCATCCGGGCGTGCTCCCCTTCATCCTCTCGTCCTTCCTGTACCAGGACGCGATCGGGACGATCACGTCCTTCATGGCGCTGTATGCGGTGAAGGCGATGGGGTTCGCCCAGGGCACCGAGACCACGCTCTTCCTGGTGCTCACCATCCCGGCGATCCTCGGCAGCTACATCGCGGGTCGTCTGGTGGACCGCTACGGTGCGCGCCGCACGCTGCTGATCACGATCGTCTGCTGGATCGTGCTGCTGCTCGCGATGATCGCGGTGCCCACGCAGCGGGCGTTCTGGGGAGTGGGACTCGCGGTCGGGCTGATCTTCGGCGGCGTGCCCACGGCCGAGCGTCCGCTGCTGCTCTCGCTGGTGCCGAGCGAGGAGGCGGGGCGCTTCTTCAGCCTCATGCTCCTGTCGTCGCGCGCCGCGGCGGTCGCGGGGCCGCTCATCTGGGCGCTCACCGTGGACCACATGGAGCCGACGATGGGCACCGGCATCGCGTACCGCGCGGCGGTGATCACGGTGGTAATCATGTTCGCGCTGTCGCTGCTGCTCCTGCGACTCGTGCCGTCGGACTCGCGCCTGCGCGCGCTGCCCGCGGTGGGCTGACGGATGCTCTACCACTCGCTGCGCGCGGCGGCTCGCGTCGCGCTGCGCTGGTACTACGCCGACGTCGTGGTACAGGGTGGCGAGCGCGTTCCCGAGCGCGGGCCGTTGCTGATCGTCGCCAATCACCCCAACGCGCTGGTCGACGCCCTGCTGGTGGGCACCGCGCTCCGGCGCCGAGTGCTGCTCACGGGCAAGGCGACGCTGTTCGAGAACCCGCTGCTGGCGCCCCTCCTGCGCGCGATCGGCGTGGTGCCGCTCCGGCGCGCGGCCGACGAGCGCGCCGCGGCGAAGCGGGGCGCGGGCGACGCCGTGCCGGTCGCGCGCAACACCGATGCATTTCGCCTGGTGCGAGCCGCATTGGCGCAGGGGAGGGCGGTGCTCGTGTTCCCGGAAGGGATCAGCCACGACCAGCCGGCGCTCGCGCCGCTGCGCACCGGTGCGGCGCGCATGGCGCTCGACGCCGCCGGCGGCGGCGTGCGCGGGCTGCGGCTGCTGCCACTGGGGCTGGTGTTCGAGCGCAAGGAGCAGCTGCGCAGCCGGGTGCTGGTGCGTGCGGGTGTGCCGATCGACCTCGATGCATGGCGGAAGGCGCAGCCGGCGGGAGACGCCGCGCGACTCACCGCCGAGCTGGATCAGGCACTGCGCGGCGTGACGCTCAACTTCGCGAGCGACGCCCGCGCGGAGCGCGCGGTGACGCTGGCGCGCGTGCTCGCGGCGATCACCGAGGTGCCGCCGAGCGTTGGGCAGCCGCGCGACCTGGCGACCGAGGCGGCGCTGGCCGAGCGTATCGAGCGCGCCACCGAGGCCGTAGCGCAGGCGTCGCCGGCGCTCGCCGCGCAGGCGGACGCCTTCACGTCGCGCGCGGAAGCGCTCGAGGCGCGGCTGGCCGCGCGGGGCGCGACACTCGCGGACCTGCAGATCTCGCCCCGCCTGCGACATGGGGCGCGCTTCGTCGTGCGGGAAAGCCTCATCGCCGTGCTCGCGCTGCCGCTGGCGCTGCTCGGCCATGTCATGCACTGGCTGCCGCTGCGGCTGGCGCGGACGCTCGCCATGCGTCCGCTGGCGAGCGACCCGTCGCGCGACCAGCCGGCCATGCGCACCATCGTGCTGGGCCTTGCGACGGTGCTGGTGTGGTACGCGCTGCAGTTCGCGCTGGTGGCCCACTGGCTGGGCGCGTTCGTGGCCCTCGCATGGCTCGTCGTCATCTTCCTGGCCGCGCGCGTCGACTTCCTGTTCGACGACCGGATGCATCGCGCGCGGGCGCGGGCGCGGACGTACCTCGCCCTGCGCCGCGACCCCGCGCTGCGCGAGCAGGCACTCGCCGAGATCCAGTCACTGCTGGCCGAGGCCGTGGCACTGGAGTCGGCGCTGCTGGCCCCTCTATCGGGACGATCCTTCGGCGGGCAGTAATGGCCCCTCAGTCGAAGTCGGGGCGGATCGTGACGGATCGAGATGGATCACCACGGATGAGATCCGTTCGCATGCCAGGATCCGCTCGGCGGACCCGGGATGTCTGGAGGGTGCGGAGCCGGGTGAATCGCACTCGCTCGACTCTCCTCGCAGAGCCGGCACCGGTGCCTGCCCCGCACTGACATATCGCAGTGGTACCCTGGCCGCCCCGCACCCCCAAAACATCCCGGCCGCAGTGCGTTGCCCTGTCCCTCGGGACGGATCAGATCCGTAGTGATCCATCTCAATCCGCCACGATCCGCCCCGACTTCGACTGAGGGGCCATTCACGCCACAAAAGGATCGTCCCGATAGAGGGGCCAGCCGACGCCCGCAGCGCCAGTTCGACGTCAGTCGTCGAGCGAGCGTCCCAGGGCCGCCGGGGCGCGTGCACGGCCGACTGCGCCGGCGAGGGCGGCCAGCGTCAGCAGGTAGGGCGTGACGAGGAACAGCTGATACGGAACCCGCCAGCCCATGGCCTGGAACGCGAACTGGAGCGCGCTCGCGCCGCCGAACAGCAGCGCTCCCAGGGCGACGCCAACCGGGCGCCAGCGTCCGAGCACCACGATGGCGATGGCGATGAAGCCCCGGCCCGACGACATGCCCTCGGCAAAGGTGCCGGCCTGCGCGAGCACCAGCGTGCCGCCGGCCAGGCCGCCCATCGCGCCGCCGAAGAGGATGGCGAGGATGCGATACCGGTCCACGGGCACCCCGGCGGCGTCCGCGGCATCGGGACGCTCGCCGATGGCGCGGAGCGCCAAGCCGGCATGGGTGCGATGCAGCCACCACGCGAGCACCGGCACCGCGAGGTACGCGAGGTAGGTGGCGGGCGGCTGCGCGAAGAGCGCGGCTCCGACGAGCGGGATCGACGACAGGACGGGGATGGGCAGCGGTGCGCTGGTCGCCAGGGTGAGCGCCGCACCGGAGGCTCCGTACAGGGTGCGGTACAGGGTGCCCGTGGCGCCGAGCGACAGGAGGGTGAGCGCGGTGCCGGTGATGATCTGGTCGGCGCGCCAGCGCACCACGAACAGGGCGAAGATCGCGGCGACGATCGTGCCGGCCACCGTCGCGCCCACGTAGCCACCGGCCACGCCGGCCGCGGTGCCCCCGAGCAGCGCGCCGAGGGCGCCGGCGAGGATGGCGCCCTCGAGCCCGATGTTGATGATGCCCGCGCGCTCCACCACGAGCTCACCGAGCGCGGCGAGGGCCAGCGGCGTCGCGGTGCGGACGGTGGCGGCGAGGAACGGCGCGATGACGTCGCTCATGTGGCGGCCGTGCGACGCCGCATCGCCTGCGCGGCGACGACCGCCAGGATCAGCATCGCCTCCACGGCCGTCACCACGGTGGAGGGGATGCCGGCGTCGCGCTGCATGGCGCCCGCCCCCGCCTCGAGCGCGGCGAAGAGCACGGCCGACGCGACGACCTTCCACGGGTCGAGTCCCGCGAGGAGCGCCACCGCGATGGCGGTGTAGCCGTAGCCCGGGGAGATGTCCTCGTACAGCGCGAAGGTGACGCCGAGGACTTCCACGGCGCCCGCCAGGCCGGCAAGAGCACCGCTGGCGAGAAAGGCATGCGTGGTCGTCGCGGCCACGTCCACGAGCCCCGCGCTCGCCGCCGCGGCCCGGTTGTCTCCGGTGGCGATGAGCCGGAAGCCGGCGGCGGTGTGGCGCAGCGCCCACCCCGCCGCGAGCGCAAGAAGCAGCGCGATGAGCAGGCCCGCATGCAGGCGCCCAGCGCCGGGAATTCGCCACAGCCGCGTCGCGTCGGTGATGGTGAGCGTCTGCGGATAGGCGTGCGTGGGCTCCTGGAGGGGGCCGCGCACCAGCCACGAGACGGCGTGCAGGGCCACGTAGTTCAGCATGATCGTGCTGATCACCTCGAGCACGCCGAAGCGCGTCCTGAGCACCGCGGCGATCCCCGCCCAGGCGGCACCGCCCACCGCACCGGCGCCGAGCGCCGCCACGACCGTGAACGCACCCCCGCTCGGCAGGCCAAGCGCGACCGCCGCGGCGCACGCGGCGCCCGCGAGCAGCTGGCCCTCCGCGCCGATGTTGAACACGCCGCCACGGAATGCCAGGGCGACGGCGGTGCCCGTGAGCATGAGCGGAACGGCGCGGACGAGCGTCGCCGAGGTGAGCGCGTACCAGGTGCCGAGCGAGCCGCGCCAGAGCGCCGTGAGCGCGAGCGACGCCGTGCCGCCGTGCGTCACGGCCAGCGCGAGCAGGACGACGCCGGCGATGAGCGCGGCGGCGCCGATGCGCCGGCGCGTGATGTCTCCCCGCGCCGCGCTGTGCACGCTCATGGGGCGGCGCGCTGCTGCCCGGCCGCTCGCAGCGCGAGGAGGGCCCGGATGCTCGCGATGCCGAGGGCCGGCCCCACCGCGAGCATGGGGAAGGCCCACCGCCAGCCGACGACTGCCGCGACCGGAGGCACCAGCTGGATGGTGACCGTGGTGAGGAGAAAGCCGAGCGACGTCTGGATGGTGAGCGCCGTGCCGACGGCGTGGGGAGGGACGCTCTCCGTGACGAGCACCGAGAACTGGGCGCTGTCCGCGATGACGAACACGCCCCACACCAGCGCGATCGGCGCGAGCAGCCACCAGCTGGCGCCGAAGCAGAACCCGATGAGGAGCGCGCAGGACCCGCTCACCGCCATCGCGAGAGTGACGAGCCGCTCCCGCCCGATGCGGTCGGCCACCAGGCCGCCCCACACGCACCCGGCACCACCCACCGCGATCACGGCGAACGACAGCGCGGTAACCGCGGGGGAGGCGTGCGGCGTCGCCACACCGGCGCGCTGCGCGGCGCTGGCGAGGAGGAAGGCTGGGATCCACGTCCAGAAGGCGTAGAGCTCCGCCATGTGGCCGAGGTACCCGCCGGTGGCGAGGCGCCAGCGTCGGTCGCGCACCACGGACGAGACGAGTCCCCACGAAAAGGGACGCGGCGCAAAGGGATACGGCCCGTCGCGATAGCCGAACCAGACGAGCGCCGCGGCGATCGTGGCCGCGGCGCTCGCGGCGAGCACCACGCTCTCGGTGGCGATCTCCGGAAAGGCGTGCACGAGGTACGGCGTCGCCTTGCCCACGGTGAGCGCGCCGACCACCGTGCCCACGGCGAGCCCGCGTCGTGCCCGGAACCAGGTGGCGGCCATCTTCATGGCTGGCGGATAGACGCCGGCGAGGAAGAACCCGGTGACGGCGCGCAGCACCAGGGCGTGCTGGAAGGAATCGGTGCGCGCGAAGAGCGCGTTGGCGATGGCGCCAGCCAGCGCCGACACCGCGAACAGCCGGCGCGCCGGCACCACGTCGGCCACGTTGAAGAGCGCGGAGAGTGCGGTACCGGCGACGAACCCGAGCTGCACCATGGTCGTGAGCCAGCCGACCGCGGACGGCGAGAGCGACCAGCGCTCCTGAAGCTGCGGACCGATCGCGCTCCCGGTGAACCAGAGGCTCATGCCAAGGAGCTCGCCCGCGGCGAGCAGGGCGAGCATCCGCCATCGCGACGGGTGAACGTCCGCGGGCGCGCCGCTCACGAGTGGAACCCGACCATCGCTCGGCCAATCGCATCGCGTTGGAGCGGCGTCTCGCGCACGGTGCCGCCGAAGATCACGAGGACCCGCGAGGCGAGCAGGAGCACTTCATCCAGGTCGCTGGCATGGAAGACGACCGCCGCGCCGCGGTCGGCCGCTTCGCGGAGCCGGTCATGGACTGCGGCGGTGGCGCGCACGTCGAGGCCGCGGGTGGGATTCTCCACGACGAGCGCGCTGGCCGTCGGGGGCGGCGAATCGACGCTCGGCGCAACGAACCGGTGATGGTCGGCGGTGCGATCCTGCTCACCTTGTCGTTCGGGGGGGGCCCCCCGCGCCAGGCCTGGCCCATCCTCGAGCTCGCGCGCCAGCACCAGCTTCTGCTGGTTGCCGCCACTGAGCGCGCGCATCCGCACGTCGGGACCATCCGCGCGCACGTCGAAGTCCGCCATCAGCGTCCGCGTGCGTGCGCGGACGGCGTCCCAGTGCATGACCCCGCGCGCGCCGCCGAGCCCGCGCAATGCGACATTCTCCGCCAGGCTCCGCTCGAGCAGCACGGCGTCGCCGTGACGGTCTTCGGGCACGAAGCCGACGGCCGGCGGACGGACGAGGGTGCCGCTGGAGACGGGAAGGCGCCCCGCAAGGGCACGCAGCAGCTCCCGCTGGCCGGAGCCCTCCACGGCCGCGATGCCGACGATCTCGCCAGCGGCAATCCGAAAGCTCGCACTGCGCACGCGAACGACATCGCCGGCATCGCGCACCACGAGGTCGTCGGCGCGAAAGACGACCGGCGCGTCGTGCCGCGGCACGCGCGGCGAGCGTGGAGCCCGCTCGACGGCGCCGCCGATCATCGCGGCGGTGAGGGACTGCTCGCTCGCCTCCCGCGCCGGTCCCGACATCATCCGCGCGCCTCGGCGCAGCACTGTGACGTCGTCGGCCACGTCGAGCGCCTCGCGCAGCTTGTGCGTGATGAGGACCGCGGCGTTCCCCTGCGCCACGAACGCGCGCAGCCATCGAAGCAGGCCCTGCACCTCACCGGGGGCCAGGACGCCGGTGGGCTCGTCCAGGACGAGCACGCGTGCGCGGCGGGCGAGCGCCTTCGCGATCTCCACACGCTGCTGGGCACCAACGGGAAGCGAGCCGACGACGGCGCGCGGGTCCAGCGCGAAGCCCGTCCGCGCCGACAGCTCCTCCACGACGCGCTCGGCGGCTCGCTGTGACCAGGGGCCGCGCCCGCCGAGCGCGATGTTCTCCGCGACGGTCATGGCGGGGACGAGGGTGAAGTGCTGGTGCACCATGCCGAGGCCCGCCGCAATGGCGTCGCCCTGTGATGCGAGCTCGCGCACGGTTCCATTCACGGCGACCTGGCCGGCGTCGGGCCGGATCATGCCATGGGCGATCCGCATGAGGGTGCTCTTCCCTGCCCCGTTCTCGCCCAGCAGCGCATGCACGGTTCCGGCACGGAGCGTCATGGACACGTCATCGATCGCGGTCACTGCGCCGAACCGGTGCGTGATGCCGGTGAGCGCGAGCGCCTCGCTGGCGTCGCTCACAGTCCGGTGGGCGCCGCGATCCATGACCAGGGGAGTCCGAACGCCCGCTCGAGCTCCGCGCCGAGCGCGCGCACCCCGAAGGTCTCGGTGGCGTAGTGTCCGGCGTAGAGGATGGCGATGCCGAGCTCCGGGCCGTCCACGCCGGTATGGTGCGGGCCTTCGCCGACGATGAGCGTGTCGACGCCGGCCGCCGCGGCCTCGCGCAGGGTGTCGCTCGACGCGCCGGCGCCGGTGCAGACGGCCCAGCGGCGGGTGCGGCGGCCCGGCTGCACGCCGACGCTGGTGAGCGAGCCGCCGTGCTCGCGGGCGATGGCGTGAAGCGCCGTCACGAGCGTCGCGGTCTCCACGTCGGCGTCGCCCAGGACTCCGACGTGGATGCCCTGCGAGCGCGCGAATCCACCGGCCGGGACGAGGCCGAGCGCCCTGGCGAGGAGGTGGTTGTTGCCGAGGGTCGGGTGGAGGTCCAGCGGGAGGTGCGAGGAGTAGACCGCGACGTCATGCTGCATGAGGGTGCGCATGCGGCGGTAGACTCGGCCGGTGACCGGTTGTGCCCCGCCCCAGAACAGCCCGTGGTGGACGATGAGGAGGTTCGCGCCGTCGGCCACGGCGCCCTCGATGGTGCGGAGGGATGCATCCACGGCGACCGCGCACCGGGTGACGGGGCCGGCATGCTCGACCTGCACGCCATTGAGCGCGCCGGGGTAGTCGGGCACGGTCGCGGTGGCGAGCAGTGCGTCGAGATGTGCCGAGATGCGCTCGAGTGGTACGGAGGGGGCGGTCATGTCGCGCTAGTGTCCGGTGCTCTCGGAGAAGCGGCCGGCTTTCATCTCTGCGCGGAGCGAATCGACCGTGTGCATGAGGGGCGCGGGGATGCGGCTCGCGAAGGCGGGGTTCAGCACGAGCGTCACCACGTCGGTGGATGCGCCGAGGGTGATGACGCGTGCCTTGAAGTGTTTGTCGTGCACTTCGCGGGCGACGGTCAGGAAGGCGTGTGGCAGATCGATGGCGACGCTGCCGATGGTGACTTCGGGGGCGATCGCGTTCTGATTGCTGTTGGAGCCGATCACCAGCGCCTTCTTCGTCTCGCGCGCGGCCTGGAAGACGCCGAGTCCCGCGGCGTCGGCATTCTGGAAGATGACGTCGGCGCCGCGCCCGATCTGGGCGAGCGCCTGTTCCTTGCCGGCGCTGACGTCGTCCCAGTTGCCGATGAACGATGCCACGATGGTGACGCGCGGGTTGACCGCGTGCGCGCCGCGCGCGAAGGCGGCGAAGCTTTCCTTCACCGGCGGCAGCTCGGTGCCGCCAATGGTGCCGAGGATGTTGGACTTCGTCATGGTCCCGGCGATCATGCCGGCCAGGTAGGACGCGTCGGAGAAGCCGAAGCTGATGCCGGCGACGTTGTCGGCGGTGGTGGTCGCGGAGGTGATGACGTAGATGGTTTTCGGGAAGTCTCCGGCCACCCGTTTCGCGGCGTCCTGGAACTCGAAGCCGTGGCCGAACACGAGGTCGTATCCCTGCGCGCCGTACTGCCGGAACTGCTCCTCGAACTCGGCGGGGGTCTTCGTCTGGATGTGGCTGACGGTGGCGCCGAGGGAGTCGCGGATGCGGAGGAGGCCGGCGTAGGCTCCGCCGTTCCAGGACTGGTCGCTGATCGGCCCCGGGGTGAGGAGGGCGACGCGGAAGGGCTTCCCGGCCGCCGGCGTGGCGTCCGCTCCGGCGGGGGCGTCGCCGCGTCCGCAGGCCAGTGCGGCGAGGGCGAGCAGCATGTGGACAACTGTGGACAACCGGCCGCGTCGTGTCATTGGGTGGTGGTCAAACGTTTGTGCCACAGCAGGTTACGTCAAATGTTGACAACTCGCCGCTCCGGCCCTGGAAACACATGATTACCGCCCGTGCCACGGTGGCGGCGGTGCGATCGTCAGTCGAAGTCCGAGCGCTTGCCGAGCACCATCTCCAGGACGCGGTCGAGGTCGTCGTGGCTGTAGAAGGAGATGCGGACGACGCCGCGCTCGTTGCCGAGCTGCTGGATGCTGACGTCGGTCTGGAGCCGTTTCCGGAGCTGCTCTTCCGCTCGGCGGGTGGCGGGATCCGGTGCGGCGGAGATGATCTGGGCCGGGCCTTTGCCCGGTGCCGTGCTCGGCGGGCTGCCACCGGGCGGGCTCGGGTTCCCGCGGGCGCGCGCTTCGACTTCCCGGACGGAGAGACCACGCGCGACGATCTCGTTGGCCAGCTCGACCTGCTGCTTCGGGTCCTTCACCACGAGCAACGCTCGCGCGTGGCCGGCGGTGATGTGACCGCGTTCCACCATCTTCAGCACTGCGGCCGGCAAGGTCAGCACGCGCAGCAGATTTGTGATCGTGGTCCGGTCCTTCCCGATCGCGTCCGCCACCTGCTGCTGGGTGAGACCGAACTCGTCGATCAGTCGTTGGTAGCCTTGGGCTTCCTCGAGCGGGTTGAGGTTGGCGCGCTGGAGGTTCTCGACGAGCGCCAGGGTGAGCATGGCCTGATCGTCGAAATCACGGATGAGGGCGGGGATGTCGCTCCAGCCGAGGCGGGTGGCCGCGCGCAGCCTGCGTTCGCCGGCGACGAGCTCGTACCCCCCCGCAGGGCGAGCCCGAACCGTGATCGGCTGGATCAGTCCGCTGGCTCGCAGCGAGCTCTCCAGGTCCGCGAGGTCTTCCGGCGTGAATGTGCGGCGCGGCTGGAATGGATTGGGCTGGATATCGGCGATCCGGAGCCGCTGGAGGTCCGCCTTCGACCGCTCCGCCGGCGTTGCCGGGTCGCGTTGCTGTTTGGCGGTCGAGATGAGGGCCTCGAGGCCTCGTCCGAGCCGGCGCGGAGTGTCGGCGCTCATGCGTCGCCCCCGGCATCCATGCGTGTGGCCGCTGCGGCGGCGGTGGTGCTGCCGGGCAGGTGGGCCCCCTCGGGGTCCGTTTCGCGCGCGATGAGCTCGTTCGCGATGGCCATGTAGGATTGTGCGCCGATGCTCTGGACGTCGTAGAGCACGATCGGTTTGCCGAAGCTCGGCGCCTCAGCGAGCCTCACGTTCCGGGGCACGACGGTCTGGAAGACCTTGGTGCCGAAGTATTCGCGCGCGTCGGCTGCGACCTGGCGGGACAGGTTCAGCCGGGCGTCGTACATGGTGAGCAGCACGCCATCGATGCCGAGCTCGGGGTTCACGCCATGCTGGATGAGGTGAACGGTGTTGAGGAGCTGGCTCAGCCCCTCGAGCGCGTAGTACTCGCACTGGAGGGGGATGAGGAGCGCGTCTGCCGCGGCGAGCATGTTGAGGGTGATGAGGCCCAGCGAGGGTGGGCAGTCGATGAGGATGAAGTCGTACTCGTCGCGGATGCGGGTGATGGCGTCGCCCATGCGCCGCTCTCGGCGGTCGGCGTCGACGAGCTCCACCTCTGCACCAGCCAGGTCCGGTGTCGCGGGGAGGACGTCCAGATGGGCGAACTGCACCGCGCGGATCCGGGACTCGGCGATGGTGGTCGCGCCGATGAGGACGTCGTAGGTGGTGGACTCGAAGCTCTCCCGGGGGATGCCGACGCCGCTGGTGGCGTTCCCCTGGGGGTCTCCGTCGATGAGGAGGGTGCGTCGCTCGGCGACCGCGAGGCTGGCGGCGAGGTTGACGGCGGTCGTTGTCTTTCCTACTCCGCCCTTCTGGTTGGCAATTGCGATGACGCGGGCCACGAGTGCCTATCGGTCGGTGTCTGTGATGGGGTCGGACGCGGCGGGGAGCTCGCGGACGAGGAAGTCGTAGTGGCGACTGAGCCAGCGATCGAATTGCTCTCTCTTCCAGCTTTCCGGCAGATGGTCGCGAAACATGGGAATCGCCTCGCGGAGGGATGGTCCACGGAGCAGCCAGGTGAAGTAGTGGCGCCCCTGGTGGGTATATGGACCATAGACTCTTCCGCCGAGCCGTTCTTCGAGGAATCGGAGCGGGAAGGGGTCTCGTGCGTGGAGCTTGACCTGCAGGTAAGGTTGCTGTCGGTCGGCCGTGAAGGATCCCTCGCCGACCACCAGGCCCATGATATAGCCGATCTCGAAGTCATGCACGCCGGGAATGTAGGGGGATGTTCCCGGCTGGAACAGAGGCACGTGGCACAGACGCGACCGCTGGCGCGCTTTTGCCATATGGAGGCACGTGGCACATCAGCAGGCTCGTCCGGTCACTCCAGCGCCCGACGAGCCAGCCTGTGCAGCACCGTCAACCTACACCGCTAGCGGCCGCCACCAGCCATGAACGCCCAGCGCGCCGTCACGTAGACGTTCACGGTCAGCTGCCCGGGATTCACCGGCGTTTCGGCCGCCATTGCGCCCTTCCGCACAGCCATGTCGAACATCGGGCGCGGCGGGACGGTCGGGCCCTGGGTGGAGAGCTCCAGGAGGTTGCCAAGCGAGCCGCCGGCGGCGATGGCCATGGCTTCGGCATCGGCGCGGGCATTGGCCACGGCGAGGGCGATGGCCTGACGGCGCGGCGTCTCGATGGACGACGCGTAGAAGGAGAGCCCGTTGATCATGTTCGCGCCGGCGCCGAGCGCGGCGTCGATGATCGCGCCGGCCTGGGCGGGCTGCTTCGTTTCGGCTCGCACGGTATTGGTGACGGTGTAGCCGGTGACGCGCGGGGCCACCCCGTTGCCGTAGACCATCTCCGGACTCACCGAATAGCCCTCGGTGTTGAGCTGGTCCTTCGGCAGGCCGAGCTTCTCGAGCGCCGCGAGCACTGCCCGGGTGCGCTGCGCGTTGTCGTTGCCCGCCGCCGCGGCGGTCGACGCGCGCGTGAGCACGTTGATCATCACCGACGCCCGGTCGGGCGTGACCTTGGCCTCGCCCTGGCCCGAGGTGACGAGCGAGGGGACCGCAGGCACGATGGAGAATGGTGCCGCCGACTGCGCCGACGCCATGGCGGAGGGGGCCAGCGCGAGCGCGACGAGGGCGGTGACGCGCACCGCACGGGAGCGAGAGAGAATGGTCATCAGGAATCCGTGAAGGGAATGAAATAAAGACAGAAGGACACTATATCTGGCATATTGGAAGCATAATGCTACCAAATGACACCGTCGTCGCATGCGGCTGCGCACGCGGTCACGAGGAGACGCGCGGGGCGGAAGAAGTTGCACACCTGCTGCGGGCGTGGCGCCGCGATCAGGTGGCAGCCGCGGCGCGGCGTCGCTTCTCGATCTCGATGACGAGGTTCTGCAGGTCCGTGGGGCTGACGCCGGAGAGCGCCGCGGCCTGAGCGAGGGTCCGGGGGCGCAGCCGCGACAGCTTCTGCCGCGCCTCGGTGGAGAGGGACAGCAGGTCGCCGTACGGCAGCGACTCCGGCAGCGGGAACTCTCCCATGCGCCGCAGCTTGTCGGCTGCCAGGCGCTC
>JAQBPZ010000125.1 GCA_028287225.1 Gemmatimonadota bacterium | reverse complement strand
GGCCGCGGCTGGGACCAGAACGACTGGGGCGACACGCGCTTCCCGACGCACGAGGCACTCTCGCGCGCCCTTCCCAACCACCCGGTCGCGCTGGAGCGCGTCGACGGACACGCCACCCTCGCCAACGCGGCGGCGATGCGTGCCGCTGGTGTGTCGTCCACCACTCCGGATCCGAGCGGCGGCCGGATCGAGCGTGGCGCCGGGGGACAGCCCACCGGCGTGTTCATCGACAACGCCTCGTCGCTGATCGACCGTGCGGTGCCTCCCGCGACGCGGGCGCAGAACCGCACCGCGATCGCCGCCGCCATCGCCGAGGCGCACCGCTACGGCCTCGTGGGGCTGCACGACGCCGGCGAGTCCCGCGCCACCATCGACCTGCTCGAGGAGATGGCGAAGGCCGGCGAGATCCCCTTCCGCCTGTACGTGATGATCGGCGACGACTCCGCCGCCATCAGCCACTACTTCGCGCGCGGTCCGCAGCGGGGGCTGTACGACAACCGGCTCTGGATCAGCTCCGTGAAGCTCTACGCCGACGGCGCCCTCGGCTCGCGCGGCGCCGCGCTGCTGGAGCCCTACGCCGACGACCCGAACAACCGCGGCCTCCTCGTCTCCGCGCCGGCCCACATCCAGGCAGTGGCGGCCCGCGCGCTGGCCGCGGGCTTCCAGGTGAACGCCCACGCCATCGGCGACCGGGGCAACCGCGTGGTGCTCGACGCGTTCGACGCCGCGCTGCGGGCACGCCCCACCGCCGACCACCGCTTCCGCGTGGAGCACGCGCAGGTCCTCGACCACGACGACATCCCCCGCTTCGCGCAGCTCGGCGTGATCCCGAGCATGCAGGCGGTGCACCAGACGAGCGACATGTACTGGGCCGGCAGCCGCCTGGGACCGGGCCGCCTGCTCGGCGCCTACGCGTGGCGCTCGCTGCTCAACACCGGCGCCGTGGTCCCGAACGGCAGCGACTTCCCCGTGGAAGCGGTGAACCCGCTCCTCTCCTTCCACTCGGCCGTCTCGCGCCAGGACGCCGACAACTGGCCGGTGGGCGGCTGGCTCCCCGAGCAGCGCATGACGCGCGAGGAGGCGCTCCGGAGCATGACCCTCTGGCCGGCGTACGCCGCGTTCCAGGAAGCGCTCATGGGCTCCCTGACCCCGGGCAAGCTCGCCGACTTCGTGGTCCTCGACCGCGACATCATGACCGTGGCCGAGCAGGACATCCTCGGCACGAGCGTCCTCTCCACGTGGATCGGCGGCCGCGCGGTGTACGAGAGGAAGCCGTGACTCCCGTGCAGCGCCGTGCATGAGCAGTGGAGATCAGCGGGCCCGGAACGATCGACGGCAGGAGTCCGGACGATGACGCGGTATCTTCAGCGATCACTCCTTCGGTCCTTTCCGGCTCGCGTCTCCCCGCATTTCATCCATTGAGCGCTCACCGCATCATCTCGCTCCTCCCGGCCGCGACGGAGATCGTCTCGGCGCTCGGCGCGCTGAATCAGCTCGTGGCCGTCAGCCACGAGTGCGACTTCCCCGCCGAGGTGCGCAGCCTGCCGCGCGTCACGGCCAGCGCCGTGGATCCGGAGGCGTCGTCGCGCGACATCGACGACGAGGTGCGGCGGCTCGCGCATGCGGGAATGCCGGTGTTCGCGCTCGATGCCGCGCGGCTCGCCGCGCTCGCGCCAACGGTGATTCTCACGCAGACGCTGTGCGACGTCTGCGCCGTGAGCGACGGCGACGTCCGCTCGCTCGGCAGCGTCCTCGATCCCGCACCACGCCTCATCCCGCTGTGCGGCACCACGCTCGACGGCGTGTGGCGCGACATCATGGCAGTCGGCGCGGCGCTCGGGCGCGAGACCGAGGCCAGCGCCCTCCTCGCGGACGTCGACCGGCGCCTCGGGTACGTGCACGAGACGCTCGAGGCCGCGCGCGCGCCCCGCCCCCGCGTCGCCGTGATCGAGTGGCTGGATCCGGTGTTCGCCGCCGGCCACTGGACCCCCGAGCTCGTGCGGCGCGGCGGCGGCATCGACGTGCTGGCGGAGCCGGGCGCGCACTCGGTCGTCGCGAGCGTCGACCGCATCCGGGACGCCGCTCCGGATCTTCTCCTCTTCGCGCCCTGCGGGTTCGACGTGGAGCGCGCTGCGCGCGAGGGAGCCGCCCTCCTCGCGACGCCGGCATGGGGCTGGGCGTCGGGAATCGAGGCCTGGGCGCTCGATGGCAATGCGCTCACGAGCCGGCCCGGCCCGCGGCTCGCCGATGCCGTGGAGACCATCGCGGCCCTGGTCGCGCCTTCCCTGTTCACCGCACCCGCTGGCACGTACGCGAGGCGCATCAGCGCCCGGCGTCCCTAACCCCTCAGCAGCCCCCAGAGCAGCAGCGCGAGCACGAGCGCGGTGAGCCCGATGTACAGGCGATCGCGTTGTACCACGAACGCCACCAGGGTCAGCGCGACGCGGGCGATCGGCGTTGCGATGAGCAGCACGAGCCCGAGCTGGGTGATGGCCTCGGGATGGCCGGCGAATGCGCCGTGCAGGATCGCCCCGAGCGAGCGAAGCTCCGGCGCGACGCCCACGAAGACGCGATGGTCCGCGGCGGGGCCGCTGTGGGTGGCCAGCAGGCCCGTCATGCCGACCACCACCACGATCGTCGCGAGCAGGACGCCGAACTGCAGCAGGCGCCCGATCACCTGCTCCACCTGGTGGTCCGTCCAGCGCGTCGGCCGTGCGGAATCGGTCATAGTGCCCCCGTGACGCCCTTGTACAGCATCTCGAGCGCCAGGATCGTCACGACGCCGGTGAACAGCGTGCGCAGCTTGCCCGTGCTCGTGCGCGCGAGCACGCGGGCACCGGTGAGCGCGCCGGCCAGCACGCCGAGCATCACCGGGAAGGCGATGGTCGGCACGATGTAGCCGCGATGCAGATACACCCCCGCGCTCGCCGCGGCCGTCACGCCGATCATGAAGTTGCTCGTGGTGGTGGACACCTTGAAGGGAAGGCGCATCCGGCGATCCATCGCGAGGACCTTCACGACGCCCGAGCCGATGCCGAGAAGTGCCGAGAGCATCCCGGCGAGCCCCATGATCGCGAACCCGGAGCCCACTCCCTGCACGGTGTACGGCACCATCTCCCCCTTCACCGGATACGAGCCGTTCAGGCGCAGCTTCACCGCCCACGGATGCGGCGGATCGTTGCTCGGGTGCTCGTCCCGCTGCTGGAAGGAGCGGACGGCGGTGTAAAGCAGCACGATCGCGAACAGCACCGCGAGGGCGCTCGTCGGGATCACGCTCGAGAGGGCGGCTCCGGCGAGCGCCCCGATCGTCGTCGCTACCTCGAGAAAGATCCCGATGCGCACATTCGTGTATCCCTCGCGGACATAGGCCGCGGCCGCGCCGGACGAGGTCGCGATCACGGAGACCAGCGAAGCGCCGATCGCGTAGCGCAGGTCCACGTGAAAGAGGAGCGTCAGCATCGGCACGACGATGATCCCGCCGCCGAGTCCCGTGAGGGCGCCGAGCATGCCGGCAAGGAAGGAGCCCGCGGCGATGAGCACGGCGACGGTGAGCAGCGTCACGACGCGGGCGGGCGGAAGCTGGCCGGCGCAACGGCGCCGGCCGGACACGTCAGGGGGGATTCCTGCCTTTGCGCGCTCATGGGTGCATCCTCGCGGGCGGCGGCAGCGGACGCAAGCGGGGCGCGCCCTCGGCCGGAACCGGGCCACTGACGCGGCCGGGGGCATGATCGTCCTGTTCTGGTACGCCGTTCGCGGCTTCCGTCGCGCTCGCGACCTTGGTAGCATTCGCCGCGAGCCCGCCTCTCTCTTCCCCCGCTGATTTCACCGATGCTCAGCCCGTCCTCGATCGCGTTCCTGAAGCGCCTCCTCGATGCGCCCGCACCCTCCGGCTTCGAGACGATGGCCGCCCGCATCTGGCGCGCCGAGGCGGAGACCTTCGCGGAGAAGGTCACCACGGACGTCGCCGGCAACAGCATGGCCGAGGTGAACCCGGGCGGCACGGTCACGATCATGCTGGACGGACACATCGACGAGATCGGGGTGATCGTCCAGTACATCGACGACGACGGCTTCGTCCACATCTCCCCCATCGGCGGGTGGGACGCCCAGGTGCTGGTGGGCCAGCGGATCCGCTTCCTCGGGAACGACGGCGACGTCTACGGAGTCGTCGGCAAGAAGCCGATCCACCTGATGAAGGCCGAGGACCGCGAGCACGCGAGCAAGTTCAGCGATCTCTGGGTGGACATCGGCGCCGCGAAGCGGGACGAAGCGGAGAAGATGCTGAGCATCGGCGACCCCGGGGTGATCGATGCGCGGTCGCACGACTTCCCGAACGATCGCCTCGTCTCCCGCTCCATCGACGACCGCATCGGTGCGTTCATCATCCTCGAGGCGCTGCGCCGCTACGCCGCGAAGCCCGGCACCGCGCGCGTGGTGGCGGCGGCCACCACGCAGGAGGAGATCGCGTGGCATGGCGGCGGCGCGGCGGTCTGCGCGCACGCGCTGGAGCCGCAGATCGCCCTCGTGGTGGACGTCACCTTCGCCACCGACCACCCGGGCATCGAGAAGAAGGAGATCGGCGAGCACAAGATGGGCGGCGGCCCGATCCTCAGCCGCGGCGCGCTCATCTCGCCGGTGGTCTTCTCCCTGCTGCGCGCCGCGGCGAAGAAGCTGGAGATGCCGCACGCCGTCCACGCCGTCGGCCGCGACACGTCCACGAACGCCGACGCCATCCACATCGCGCGCGCCGGGGTGGCCACGGGACTCGTCTCCATCCCGAACCGCTACATGCACTCGCCCAACGAGATGGTCTCGCTGCGCGACGTGGACGCCGCGGCCGACCTCATCGCGGAGTTCTGCCGCTCGGTCACCGCGGAGACGGACCTCACCGCGAGATGAGAACTGCGAAACGAGTAACGAGTAACGAGTAACCTGCAGGGCGGCCTCCCGTGCGGCTGTCACCCCGCAGGAGCGAGCTTAGCGACCGAGTGTCGGGGTCATCGTCCGGTGCTTTGAGTCAGACTCCCAGCACGGGACAGTGACCCCGACACTCGCTCGTTGCAC
>JAQBPZ010000122.1 GCA_028287225.1 Gemmatimonadota bacterium | reverse complement strand
CGCCGCGGGACGACAGCCGTCCAAGACGCTACTGTTACTCGTTACTCGTTACTCGTTACTCGTTACTCGTTACTCGTTACTCGTTACTCGTTACTCGTTTTCCCTACCATGCCCGATCTCATCACGCTCGCCGACCTCACCGCCGCCGCCGCACGCATTGCGCCGGTTGCGGTTCGCACGCCACTGCTGCCCTTCGATGCCGCCTCCGAGCGGCTCGGCGTGGAGGTCTGGCTGAAGCCCGAGATGCTCCAGCGCGGCGGCGCCTTCAAGTTCCGCGGCGCCTACAACTTCCTCGCGCAGCTCACCCCGGAAGAGCGCGAGCGCGGCGTGATCGCGCCGTCGTCGGGAAACCATGCACAGGCCGTGGCGCTCGCGGCCAGGCTCTTCGGCGTGAAGGCCGTGGTCGTCATGCCCACCACCGTGACCCCCGCCAAGCGCGGCGGCGCGGAACGGCTCGGCGCCCGTATCGAGCTGGCAGGCACCAACACGCAGCACCGCATGGACCGCGCGATGGAGCTGATGCGCGCCGAGGGGCTCACGATGGTCCCGCCGTACGACCATCCGTGGATCATCGCCGGTCAGGGCACCGCCGGCCTCGAGATCGCCGCCGACATGCCGGACGTGGGCACGGTGCTCGTGCCCGTCGGCGGCGGGGGGCTCAGCGCGGGCGTCGCCGCGGCCATCAAGCTCCGCGCGCCCAACGCCCGCGTCATCGGCGTGGAACCGGCCGGCGCGCCGAAGCTGTCCCGCGCACGCGCCGCCGGTCGGCCCGTCCGGCTGGAGTCCACCGCCGGCCTGGCCGACGGGCTGCTCGCGGTGGAGGTGGGCGGCATCGCGTTCGTGCATCATGAGCGCTACGTCGACGACGTGGTGCAGGTGGACGACGCCGCGCTGCGCCGCGCGATGCGGCTGCTCCTGGACCGCATGAAGCTGGTGGCCGAGCCGAGCGGCGCGATCACCGTCGCGGCACTGATGGAGGGGATCGTTGCCCCGGTGGGCCGCACGGTGGCCGTGCTGAGCGGCGGCAACATCGAGTGGGAGGGCCTCGCGCCGCTCATCGAGGGCCAGACGCCGGCATGAACGCGGGAGGAGGATTCAGAGCTCCAGCGACAGCCCCAGCGTGATCGTTCGTGGATACGCGGGCGTGAGGAACCGCTCGACCTCCGGCGACGCGGGCCGGGGCTCGCCGTAACCGCCCTTCGGGTTCTCGGCATAGATCCCGAACACCGCGTAGCGCCGGTCGAGCAGGTTGGCGACGCGAACGGTTGCGGAGAGGCGCTGTCGACGCACGAGCACCCGCAGGTCGCTCACCACGTACCCAGGGAGCGGCGGCATCCGGTTCGCCTCGTCGCCACGCAGCCACGACGAGGTCACGCCGCGCGCGCTGAGCTCCGCGTCGAGCAGGGTCGTGGAACGCACGTGCGTCAGTCCCAGGCCGAGCGTGCCGCGATGCGCCGGCGACTGCGCGAAGTGGGTTCCCGGCTCCACCTGGTTGTCCGCGAGCACGGACGCGAGCAGCACGCTGGAGCGGTACGTGGCGTTCACGAACGCGTACGAGCCGAACGCGCGCAGTCCCTCGTGCGGCAGCGGCAGGGTGAACGAGCCCTCGATTCCCTGCCGCCGCGTGCGCGGCACGTTGTGGAAGTATCCCGCGGCCCGTTCGGCGCTCACGAACACGATCTCGTTCCGCACGTCGGTATGGTAGGCGGAAAGCGCGAGCGTCGCCCCCGGCGCGGGCGTCCAGCTGCCACCGAGCTCGTAGCTCCACGCCACCACCGGCTCCAGCGGCGGATCCGCGCCGAGCGAGAAGGGCAGCGGACACGTGGCCTCGGGCGAGGCACACGCGAGCTCCAGCGCGGCCGGCGCGCGGAAGGCGCTGCCGACGGATCCGAAGAGCCGCACGTCGCGCAGCAGTAAGGTTGCGCCGAGCTTCGGCGAGAGCTGTCGGAAGGTGCTCGTGCCGCTGTTGGCGGCGTCGCGGCGATCCTCGAACGGCACGCGCGAGAGGTCGCCGCGCAGCGAGGCGAGGAGCGAGAGCGCGGGTGTGGCCTGCAGGATCGCCTGCCCGTACATCGCCGCGTCGTCGCCGCGTGCCATCGCATCTTCGCAGAGCGCCGTGGCGTCACCAGGCTGCGCGTCACACCCGTCCGGCAGGCCGGGCGCATCGGCGTTGGACTCGGCGAGCACGCGATAGTCCACACGCGAGCGTGCCAGCTCCGCGCCCACCGCGAGCGAGAGCGGCCGGCCGGCCGCATGCGCCTGAAGCGCGAGCTCCGCGGTGCCGCCGGCCGAACGGTTGGCGACGAAGGCGCGGGTGTTCGCGCCGCCGGCGTTGATGTTGAGCTGCTCGATGGCGTTGCGGCGCGTGAACAGGTTGCCGCGCACGCTCCCCGGCCCGATGGAGCGCTCGCCGCGCAGGGTGACCTGCACGAGGTCCGGGCGGAAGAAGTCGCCCCCGGTGAAGTTCGCGCGGCGAGCCACGCCGAGCCACCGCTCGGGAAGGGAGCCGGCCTCGCTCAGCCGGTTGCGGCCGTAGAGCACCGACAGCGCGACGTCACCCGCGGGACCGCGCCGGCCGAGCGTGGCGAACGCCTGTCGCGTGGTCGCGCCCGACTGCACCTGGTAGCCGTCGTCCGTGGTACCGGCCAGCATCGCCAGCCCGTCGAACCCGGCGGCGATGCCCCCCGCCACGAGATGCGCGTTGCGCTCGCCGAAGCTCCCGGCCTCGATGCCTCCGCGAAGCATCGGCGTGCTGTCGCCGCGCGCCGACCGCAGCACCAGCGCGCCGGCGAGGCTGTTCTTTCCGTACACGGCCGAGGTGCCGGTGACGAGCTCGGCGTGGTCGATCGCTTCCATCGGGAGCAGGTCGAAGTTCACCTCCTGCGCATCCGGCTCGTTGACCCGCACGCCGTCCAGGAACACGCTCACGCCCTGCGGCACGCCCACCACGGGCGACAGCATGAAGCCGCGCAGCTCGAGCGTCGGCTGCGCATGGCTCCCCTGATCGTTCGACATCCCGACGCCCGGCAGCCGAGCGAGGAGGTCGGCGGCGGACGAGGCGCCGTGCGTCGGCCGGGCCAGGTCGAGCGGGCGGACCTGGGCCGGGAGCCGTGGATCGCTGAGCGGCGCCAGGCGCGCGCCGCTCACCACCACCGGTGCGAGACGCCGGGCGCGCGTCGTGTCCGCGCGCGTGGTGTCGGGCTGCTGGGCCGCGAGGGGCAGGGCCAGCGCCGCGATCAGCAGTACCGACGTGAATCCGGAGTGCATGCTCCAAGGTACAGAGCGACGCTGCGGAGGTCACCTGGACGGCGCATGCCCGTCCGGCATTGCCGAGCCACGCACGGCGCCGAGTTGTTGCATCCGGGTTTCGGCGTAGCTTGGAAGCAACAGATCTCGGAGAGATGACCATGCCGGCACCGCGTTCATTCGTGCGTCTCGCGTTCGCGAGCTCGCTCTCACTGCTCGCCCTGCTTCCCATGGGCGCCTGCCGCATCGGGACGGCCGACGCCGGCACGGTGCTCGCGGCCGACACCGCCGCGCGCGTGCCCGCGCTCGACGGGCGGCTCCGCGTGCCCGACGGGTTCTCGGTGACGACCTTCGCGAAGGTGAGCGGCGTGCGCTTCATGGCCGTGGGGCCGGGCGGCGCGGTGTACGCCACGCAGCCGCGGAGCGGGCAGGTGGTCCGGCTCGCCGACGCGAACCACGACGGCGTCGCCGACGGCGTGGAGGTGGTGATCGCCGGCCTGACGCAGCCGCACGGCCTCGCGTTCCACAAGGGCGTGCTGTGGGTGGCCAACACGGACGGCGTGGTGCGCGTCCCGATCGGGGCCAACGGCCTGGCGTCC
This sequence comes from Gemmatimonadota bacterium, assembly GCA_028287225.1. Lineage (GTDB taxonomy): Bacteria > Gemmatimonadota > Gemmatimonadetes > Gemmatimonadales > Gemmatimonadaceae > AG11. The sequence continues at coordinate 4,474 of JAQBPZ010000122.1, read as the reverse complement.
GGCCCCGCCGAGTACGTGAACCACTACCCCGGGTTCCAGGGTCACTCCACCCGTACGATCGTCTTCGGCGCCGACAGCGCGATGTACGTCTCGGTGGGCTCGTCCTGCAACCTCTGCGTGGAGAAGTCGCCCGAGCGGGCCGCGGTGCTGCGGTTCAACGAGGACGGCAGCGGCAGGCGCGTCTTCGCCACGGGGCTGCGCAACGCGGTGGGGCTCGCCGTGCATCCGGTCACCGGCGCGCTCTGGGCCTCCCAGAACGAGCGCGACAACCTCGCGCCGGAGCACGAGGACCTGCCGCCCGAGGAGATCAACATCATGGTGGACCAGGGCGACTACGGCTGGCCGTACTGCTACGGCAACCGCATTCCCAACCCGGAGTATCACGACGCCGCCCGCTGCGCACGCACCATCCCCCCCGCCATCACGATCCAGGCGCACTCCGCACCGCTCGGCATGTCCTTCCTGGCCCGCGCGTCGAGCTTCCCCGCGGACTATCGCGGCGACCTGCTCGTGGCGCTGCACGGCTCGTGGAACCGCGACGTGCCGACCGGCGCGAAGGTGGTGCGCGTGCACGTGCGCGACGGGCGGCCGACGAGCGTGGAGGACTTCATCACCGGGTGGCAGGAGCCGAACGGCCGGCGATGGGGCCGTCCCGCCGACGTCGTCGTGGCGGCGGACGGCAGCGTGCTCGTGTCGGATGACGCGAGCGGAACGATCTACCGCGTCACGCATTGAGCCGGTGGACCCGTGTGTCGGCGGGAGCGTCGGCCGCCCTCTCCATCGCCTGCACCGCGGCCGAGACGCCGAGGGCCGCCGCACCTCCCTCGGCGCCGGAACGCATCGTCGTCAATCGCGCCACGCGCGGCATGGCCACGCAGGTGCGGTGGCTGCTCTCGCCTGACAGCAGCGCCCTCCTCGTCATCGACGACCCCGTCGGGGCGGAGGGAGAGCCGATTCCCGACGCCGTCCTCCTTGCCGCGGAGGGCGCCGACCGCACCTGGCGCATGGACAGCGTCTGGACCGCCGTCCCGTCGCCCGACTGGCGCCACGTCGCCGTCGGGCGCGCCGTCGTCCTGGGAGGGGGCGAGCAGCAGCGCGTCGATCCGGCCCGGTGGGAGGAGGCGGCCCGCTCCCTCGCCCGGCTGGCCGGCCCGCAGCCGGCGCTGGTGGCCGACTCGCTCCGCGCGCACGTCTTTCCCGCGAGCGGCATGGCGGTGCGCGCGGGCGTGGCGGCCACCTTCGTCGCCGACGTCGCCGACGTCGGCGCGCAGCGTGCCCATGCCCCGCTCCGCTTCGTGACGCTCGGTGGCTGGCGGCTCGCGTGGAGCCGCGACGGTGCGGACCTGCTGGTCGGCGATGCGCCGTCGCGTGCGGATGACGACGCGCCCTCCGCGAGCGAGCGGCGCGTGTCGTCGACCGGCTCGTCCCTCTCGCGCGCGCCACGGGCGGACAGCCTCGCGTGGACCCGCGGGCCCGTGCTCCACATCGCCGCCGCGCTGCCCGCCGAGCGCGTCGCGCCGCTTCGGGTGCGCGGGCGCATGATCGAGGCGCGAGAGGGGCGCGTCGTCGTGACGGACGCCCGCGGTGCAGCAATGCGCGACGTCGGTCCGGGACGCCCCCTCGCGGCGACTCGCGACGGTCGCTTCATTCTCGCCATCGCGCCGCGCAGTCCGGCACAGCCGTCCGAGTCGCCCGACGAAGTGATCGTCTACCGGGTTCCCTGAGCTCCAATGCCCATGTTCCGACGTCTGCTCAACAGCCCCGCGCTCGTCGCGCTGCTCCTCGCGCTCGCAGCGGCCGACGCCCGCGCACAGGCCGCGCCGCGGCCGGCGTCGGCCTACCACCCGGGCATCGACGTCACCGACTACGACATCCGCCTGGAGCTGCCGGACACCGGCGCCTTCCTCCGCGGCGACGTGACCGTCACCGCGCGGCGCGAGGCGGGGGTGCGCACCCTGCGACTCGACCTCGCGAGCCGGCTCACGGTGCGCAGCGTGATGGTGAACGGCACCACGGTGCAGGCGGAGCGCACCGGTGCCACCCTCGCCGTGCCCCTCGAGGGCGCCGCCGGCGACTCCGTGCAGGTGCGCGTGCGCTACGACGGCATCGTGACCGACGGACTGATCGTGCGGCACGACGCGCGCGGACGGTGGACGTGGTTCGCCGACAACTGGCCCAACCGCGCGCGGCAGTGGCTGCCCATGGTGGACCACCCGAGCGACAAGGCGACGGTGAGCTTCACCGTGCGCGCGCCCTCGAGCCGCACCGTCGTCGCCAACGGAACGCTGTTGGGCGTGCGACCCCTCACCGGCGCCGAGGAGGGGCGCAGCGAGACGCGTTGGCGGGAGACGCGGCCGATCGCGACCTACCTCATGGTCATCGGCGCGGGTCAGCTCGTGCGCACCGACCTGCGCGATTCCGCATGCGTCGCCTCCACCGTGCATCGCTGCGTGGCGCAGATGGTCTACGCATCGCCCGACGTGAACGGATACCTGCCCGGTCCCTTCGCCGCCGCGCCGGCCATCGTGTCGTACTTCGAGGAGCTGGTGGGTCCGTTTCCATACGAGAAGCTGGCGCACCTCCAGTCGTCGACGCGCTTCGGCGGCATGGAGAACGCGAGCGCGATCTTCTATGCCGACCGCCTCTTCACCGAGCGGACGCTCGGCGACGACGTCATCGCGCACGAGACGGCACATCAGTGGTTCGGCGACGCGGTGACGGAGCGTGAGTGGGGGCACGTGTGGCTGTCGGAGGGATTCGCGACCTACTTCGCCGCGCTCTGGTCGCTCCACGCCCACGGCGATGACGCGTTCCGGAAGGAGATGGGCGAGATCCGCGAGCAGATCCTGGCCGACTCGGTCGTGGCCAGGCGTCCGGTGCTGGATACCCTCCAGCGCGACCTGATGGCGCTCCTCAACACGAACAGCTACCAGAAGGGGGGATACGTCCTCTTCATGCTGCATGGCGAGCTGGGGGACTCCGCCTTCTTCCGCGGGCTGCGCTCCTACTACGCGAAGTATCGGGATGGCAACGCGACGACCGACGACCTGCGCCGAGAGCTCGAGGCGTCGTCCGGACATTCGCTGGGCGAGTTCTTCGACCAGTGGCTCGGGCGGCCGGGCGTGCCGGCGGTGCAGGTCGGCTGGGCATTCGATCCCCAGGGCGGGCAGCTCGCGCTCGAGGTCATCCAGGAGGGGCCCGCGCCGCCGTACCGGCTCCGGATTCCCGTGGAGATCACCTACGCCGACGGTCGAATCGTCCGGACGGACGTGGAGGTACCGGCCGTGGCGAGGTCCAACGCGTTGATCGTGAAGCAGATGGGCGGGCGGCCGCGCGCCGTGGTCATCGACCGCCAGCACCTGATGCTCGCCCGCCTCACGCGGCTGTGACGGTCCGGCCGCGCCGGCGATAACCGATCCACCCGCTCGCTCGTCATCCTGGAGAGCCCGGACCCACGCCCGCCGCGGCCGTCCGAGTCGGTGACCCCGCGCACAGGCGCGGGGTGCGCCGCCTCGTAGGCTTCCATCCCGGTCCGACCTGGCGCCCCGCCAGCAGGACTCCCGCCGACTGCCGACCGCCCCTCCCATGAACCGTTGGTCACTCCGGCCGCTCGCGGCCGCACTCGTCCTCCTGCTCGCCCTTCCCGGCATCTCGGCGGCGCAGCGCGTGGCCGCGGCGCTGCCGGCCACCCGCGCCGACGTGATGCTGGAGGCGGGCCGCTGGGCCGAGGCGGAGGACGCGTTCTATGCACAGTCCCGGGCGCACCCGCGCGAGCCGCTCGCCCGGGCGGCCCTCGGCCGCTACCTGGCCATGAAGGGCGCGCTGCTTCCGGGCACCATCCTCATCGAGGAGGCGCAGAAGTTCGGCCTCGACGCGGCGACCGCACAATCGCTGCTGGCCCCATGGCGCAACGTGCAGCGCTGGCGCGGCGTGGTCCGCTTCCCGGTGGATTCGGCCATCGTGGTCCAGGCGCCCACCGAGGCGGTCGCCCTGTTCCGCGTGCCGCTGCCCGCACCGCGCCGCGGTCCGGCGCGCGAGCGCGTCTGGGCGGACGTGGTGCCGCGCATCATCGGCATGGATACCGCCGCGGCCCGGGCACGCATCGGCACCGAGGTCATCGAGCAGCTGGTCCCGTCGTACGACGTGCAGGCCCGCACCGTGACCTTCCACGCCGACCCGCGCTCCGCACTGAGCGCCATCGGGCACCGATATCCCGTGCTTCGCACCGAGGGCGACCTGCGCGTGCTCGTGGCACCCGGCCGTGTCCTCTCGTTCGCCCCGGCACTCCGCGAGCTCGATGCCCGCTGGTGGCAACTGGACATCCCGCACGGATTCGTGGTGGTGCGGTAGGGGAAAGACGAGGAACGAGGTACAGAAAAATGAGTAACGAGTAACGAGTAAGTCGAGGGGCGATTGGCGTCCCGGGCGGCTGTCATCCCGCAGGAGCGCAGCGAGTGTCGGGATCTACTGTCCC
>JAQBPZ010000267.1 GCA_028287225.1 Gemmatimonadota bacterium | reverse complement strand
CCTTCGCGCGAGCGCGCCATGCCGCAGTAGTCCCACATGATCTTGCCGAGCTCCTTGTGGAAGGAGTCGACGGTGCGCTTGCCCTTGATGGCAAGCAGCTTCTGCTGCTGCGCGCGCACGCCGTCTTCCGCCGCCTTGAACTCGGCCTGCGTGTTGACCACCGCACCGAACTTGTTGCCGGCCAGGTAGTCACCGATGGTGTACGGCAGCACGAAGTACCCGTCGGCCAGGCCCTGCATCAGCGCCGAGGCGCCGAGGCGATTGGCGCCGTGGTCGGAGAAGTTGGCCTCCCCCAGCGCATACAGCCCCGGGATAGTGGTCATCAGGTTATAGTCTACCCACAGCCCCCCCATCGTGTAGTGCACGGCGGGGTAGATGCGCATCGGCACCTTGTACGGATTCTCGTCCGTGATGCGCTCGTACATCTCGAACAGGTTGCCGTAGCGCTCCCGGATCTTGTCCTCGCCAAGGCGCCGGATCGCGTCGGCGAAGTCGAGATAGACGCCGCGTCCGCCGGGACCGACGCCGCGTCCCTCGTCGCAGACTTCCTTGGCCGCCCGCGACGCGATGTCGCGCGGCGAGAGGTTGCCGAAGCTCGGGTACTTCCGTTCGAGATAGTAGTCGCGCGCCTCCTCCGGAATCTCGCGCGGCGGCTTGGCGCAGTCCTCCTTGCGCTTCGGCACCCAGACGCGGCCGTCGTTGCGCAGCGACTCTATCATCAGCGTGAGCTTTGACTGATGGTCTCCCTGCACTGGGATGCACGTCGGGTGGATCTGCGTGTAGCACGGATTGGCGAACGCGGCGCCACGCTTGTAGGCGCGCCAGATCGCCGTCGCGTTGCACCCCTTCGCGTTCGTCGACAGGTAGAAGACGTTGCCATAGCCGCCCGTCGCGAGCACGACGGCGTCAGCGAGGTGCGGCTCGATCGTGCCCGTCAGCTCGTCGCGCACGACGATGCCGCGCGCCTTGCCGTTGACGATGACGACGTCGAGCATGTCGGTGCGCGGGTACATCTTGACGCCGCCCTTGGCGATCTCCTTCTCGAGCTGCTGGTAGCAGCCCAGCAGGAGCTGCTGGCCGGTCTGGCCGCGCGCGTAGAAGGTGCGCGAGACCTGCGCGCCGCCGAACGACCGGTTGGCGAGGAGCCCGCCGTACTCACGGGCGAACGGCACCCCCTGCGCCACGCACTGGTCGATGATGTTCACGCTGATCTGCGCGAGCCGGTAGACGTTCGCCTCGCGCGCGCGGAAGTCGCCGCCCTTGATCGTGTCGTAGAACAGGCGGCGGATGCTGTCGCCGTCGTTCTGGTAGTTCTTCGCGGCGTTGATGCCGCCCTGCGCCGCGATGGAGTGCGCGCGGCGCGGCGAGTCCTGGTAGCAGTAGCAGGACACGTTGTATCCCAGCTCGCTCAGCGACGCGGCCGCCGCGCCGCCGGCCAGTCCGGACCCCACGACGATGACCTTGTATTTCCGCTTGTTCGCCGGGTTGACGAGCTTCATGTCGAACCGGTGCTTGTCCCACTTGTCCGCCAGCGGGCCGGCGGGGATGCGCGCGTTCAGCTCGAGGGGCATCTATCGAATGGCTCCGAGAAGCACGGCCACGGGGATCGCGGTGAAGCCGAGCCACACCACGATCGCGATGACGGTGGAGATACGGCGGTGCAGCGGATGGCGGCTCGGCTTCGACAGCCCGAGCGTGCGCACCGACGCCCACGCGCCGTGGAACAGGTGCAGCATGAGGAAGAGCATGGCCACGACGTAGAACCCGGTCACCAGCGGATTGCGGAAGGCGCTGATGACGTTGCCGTAGACGTTGATGTGGCTGAAGCCGGGATACTGCGCGTCCGGCTGGCTGGCGGCGGGGAACACCGTGCCGGTGGTGAAGTGCAGGATGTGGAACACGATGAACACGAGCAGCAGCACCCCGCCCCAGCGCATGGAGCGCGAGGCGAGGGTGCTGACCTGCGGGGTGCGCTGCTCGTAGCCCACGGGCCGCGCCTGTCGCTTGATCTGGGTGAGCTGCCACGCCATGAGGACGTGCAGCACGGTGGCCACGATCAGGCCGATCCGCGCCACCCACAGCAGCTCACCGAGCCCCTGGAGAAACGCAGCGTAACCGTTCATCTTCGCGGGCCCCACGAACATCTGGAGGTTGCCGGCCATGTGCGCGATCACGAAGCCGACCAGCATCAAGCCGGTCACGGCCATGATCACCTTCTTGCCGATCGTCGAGCGGTACAGCGTCAGCGCCCACATTTATGTAATGCTCCGTGGAGAAAGCGGGGACGGGCGGCGCCACATCTGGCGCCGCCCGTCGGAGATTACAGCTTGATCGCGGCCATCGGCTCGCGGACCGCGTCGGCACTCTTGCTCAGGGCCGCCTTCTCGTCGGCGGTGAGCTCCACCTCGATGATCTTCTCGAGGCCGTTCCGCCCGAGCTTGCACGGCACGCCGAGGAACAGGTCCTTCATCCCGTACTCGCCCTGCAGCCACGCGGCGCACGGCAGGATGCGGCGCTGGTCGTTCACGATGGCCTCGGCCATCTGCACGGCGCCCGCGGACGGTGCGTAGTACGCGGAGCCCGTCTTCAGGTGCTTCACGATCTCGGCGCCACCGTTGCGCGTGCGCGTCACGATCGCGTCGAGCGTGGCGCGGTCCATGAGCTGCGTGATCGGGATGCCGCTCACGCTGGTGTAGGAGATCAGGGGCACCATCGTGTCGCCGTGGCCGCCGAGCACCATGGCCTGGATGTCGCGCACCGAGCAGTCGAGCGCCTCGGCCAGGAAGCCGCGGTAGCGCGCCGTGTCCAGCACGCCGGCCATGCCGATGACCCGCTCGCGCGGGAAGCCGCTTGCCTTCATGGCCACGTAGCACATCACGTCCAGCGGGTTGCTGACGATGATGAGGATGGCGTTCGGCGAGCTCTTCGCGATCTGCTCGCTCACCGACTTCACGATGCCGGCGTTCGTGTTCAGCAGGTCGTCGCGCGACATGCCCGGCTTGCGGGCGATGCCGGCGGTGATGATCACGACGTCCGAATCCTTCGTCTCGTCGTAGCCGTTCGTGCCGATGATGCGCGAGTCGAAGCCCTCGATCGGGGCGCTCTGCCACTGATCGAGCCCCTTGCCCTGCGGGATTCCCTCGGCGACGTCCACCATGACGACGGTGCGGGCGAGCTCCTTCTCCGCCACACGCTGGGCGGTCGTCGCCCCGACGTTGCCGGCGCCGACGACGGTGATCTTGTTGACCATGAGAGCGATCTTGTCTGAAGGTGAGGTCCTGTCCTGCTAAAGTATCGAGGGGGCGGACAGAAGTCACCCTGCCTGAACGGCGTTTGCGGTTTGCGGTGAGCGGTTGGCAGTAGAAGCGTCCCGAGGTCTGACCGCCAACCGCTCACCGCAAACCGCAAACGCCCCTGCCTCGCCCGTCAGCCTCCCACCTGGCTCAGGGCACGGAGCCCTCCGTTGCGCCGGGAAAGCAGCGCGTGCTGCTCCGGCTTCTCCGCGAGCGCCTGGCGGACGAACGGCTCCAGCGGAAGGCCGGCGCGGAGTGGCGTGCGAAGGTCCACCTCGTGGTCCCCGAACAGGCAGGTGCGCAGCCGGCCGTCGGCGGTGAGGCGCACGCGGTTGCAGCTCCCGCAGTAGGTATGGGTCATGGGCGTGATCACGCCGATCGTGCCGAGCGCGCCCTCGAGGCGGTGATACGCCGCGGGCCCGTTGCCGCGCGCCGGCCCCGCCGTGGGAACGAGCGGCCCCAGGGCGGCCCGGATGCGGGCGAGTATCTCCTCGCTCGGCACCACGTGCGCGTCGGTGACGGATTCCATCTGCCCCACCGGCATGAGCTCGATGAAGCGCACGTGCCACGCGTGCGCGAGCGTGAGGCGCGCGAAGTCCACCACCTCGTCGTCGTTCGTCCCGCGCATCACCACCACGTTCAGCTTGATCGGCCCCAGGCCGGCGTCCTCGGCCGCCTGCGCCGCCGCCACGGGCTCGAACCCCAGGTCGCGGCGCGCGATCTGGACGATGCGCTCGCTGCGCAGGCTGTCCGCCGAGATGTTCACCCGGTCAAGCCCGGCTGCGGCCAGCTCGGCGGCGAGCTGCGGCAGCTTCACGCCGTTCGTCGACAGCGCGATGTCCTCCACCTCCGGCACGCCGCGCAGCATCGCCACGAGCCGCGAGAGCTGGGGCCGGATCGTCGGCTCGCCCCCGGTGAGCCGGATCCGGCGCAGCCCCAAGGGTCCGAGCTGCCGGACCACCTCGTGGATCTCCTCGTAGCTGAGGATGTCGGCCTTGGGCAGCCACGGCATCCCTTCCAGCGGCATGCAGTACTGGCAGCGGAAGTTGCAGCGATCGGTCACCGAGATGCGCAGGTACTCGATCGTCCGGCCGAACTGGTCGACCAGGGGCGCGCCGCTCATCGGGCCACCGGTCCAACGCCGGGCGCCACGCCGGCGGAGCTGCCGGAGGCGTTGGCGACCCACTGCCGGGTGCCGTCCACGTAGTGCTCCCGCTTCCAGATGGGGACGCGCCGCTTCAGCTCCTCGATCACCCGGCGCGAGGCGTCGTACGCCTCGCCACGGTGCGGGTGCGCCACGGCGATTCCCACGCTCGCCTCCAGCAGGCCGAGCTCGCCGAGCCGGTGCTCGATGACCAGGTCGTCGACGCCGAGCGATTCGCCCACCTCGTCGGCGATGGCCTGGAGCTCCCGGAGGGCCATGGCCTCGTAGGCGGAGTACTCGATGCCCGTGACGCCCCGCCCGTCGTTCGTGTCGCGCACGACGCCGAGGAAGAGGAGGATCGCGCCGTTGGCGGGACGCGAGACGTCGGCGAGGAGCCTCGCCGGATCGATCGGCGCGGTCACGATGCGCCCGACCCGCGTCATCCGCCCGCGACCGGTGGGATGAGCGCGACCTCGTCGCCCGGGCCGACCGGGCTGGCTGGCGACGCATAGCGCTGGTTCACCGCCACCAGCGGCCGCGGGGGCAGCCGCTCCGCGCCGGGGCGGCGGCGCACGGCCGACAGCACGTCCGCGACCGTCGCGCCGGCCGGCAGCTCCACGCTGAGGCTGGGCGCGCCGAGCGCGTCGGCGTAGGAGGCGAAGAGGAGGACCGTGACGCTCATGGGATGCATGCTATTGAACCGGCAGGGTCCGGGGAAGTTCCTGTGCTCCGCCGCTGGCTGCCCGATGCGTGCAGCCCGATCCCGCAATGCGTGCGCCCCGTGGCGGAACGAGCCCGCAACAAAAAGCCCCGGCACGGTGGCCGGGGCTCAACTGCAACGCGGCGAAGCGGTTACGCGTCGGCGTCCTCGTAATCGTTCTCCAGCTCCTCGATGGAGATGTTCGCCACCATGGCGCGGAGCTCCTTGGAGGGCTTGAACACCGGCACCGGGCGCGCGCTCACTTCCACCGGCGAGCCGGTGCGGGGGTTGCGCGCCATGCGGGTCTTGCGGTGGCGGATCTTGAAGGTGCCGAACCCGCGCACCTCGATGTTCTTCTGCTCCTGGAGCGCCTCCTTGATCGCGTCAAGGAACGAGTCCACGACCCGCGCGCAGTCCTTCTTGGAGATCATCGGACCCGCCGTGCGGGAAATCTGGGCGGTGACCCGCTCCACCAGATCGGCTTTCGTCATGACAGGTGCCTCGAGGGCGGCGGAGGGGGCTCCAACTGCATCGAACTTATCCGCGTTAACTCTTGTGTGTCAAGAGCTTGGCCCACTTCAGCCTTGCGACTTTCGCACCCGTTCCATGAACTGCCCGAACAGCGGACGAGCGTCATGCGGCCCCGGCGCGGCCTCCGGATGGTACTGGACGGCGAAGATCGGCAGCTCGCGGTGGCGCAGCCCTTCCACGGTCCCGTCGTTCAGGTTCACGTGCGTCACCTCCAGATCCGGTGCTCCCGGGATGGACGCCTCGCTGCCCTGCACCGCGAACCCGTGGTTCTGGGAGGTGATCAGGATCCGGCCCGTCGCGACCTCCCGGACGGGGTGGTTTCCGCCGCGGTGGCCGTAGGGCATCTTCGCCGTGGACGCGCCGTACGTGAGCCCGAGGAGCTGGTGCCCCAGGCAGATCCCGAAGATCGGCACTTCCCGCTCGGCGATCGCGCGAATCGTCGCCGGCGCATAGGCGATGGCGTCCGGGTCGCCCGGCCCGTTGGAGAGGAACACCCCATCGGGCGCCATCGCCAGGACGTCCGACGCCGGCGTCTGCGCCGGCACCACGGTCACGCGGCACCCGGCGTCGTCGAACAGGCGGAGGATGTTGCGCTTGATGCCGAAGTCGTACGCCACGACGTGATGCGGCGCCTGCGGGTTCCCCCACTCGTACGCCTCGTGCGTCGTGACCCGCGACGCGAGGTCGAGGCCCTCCATCGACGGGCAGGCATCGAGCGCCGCGCGGGCCTCGTCGGTGGGCTCGGTGCCCATGCCGACGACGCCGTTGACGACGCCGGCCGTCCTCAGGTGACGCGTGAGCTGACGGGTGTCAACTCCTTCCAGCAGCGGGATCTGCGCGGCGGCCAGGTAGCTCTCGAGATCGCCCTCGGCGCGCCAGTTGGAGTAGGTGCGCGCGAGCTCGCGGCAGATCACGCCGGCAACCTGCGGGGCACCCGATTCCGGGTCGGCGGGGTTCACGCCGTAGTTGCCCAGCATCGGCGCGGTCATCACGACGATCTGGCCGCGGTACGAGGGGTCGGTGAAGACCTCCTGGTAGCCGCTCATGTTGGTGGTGAATACCACCTCGGCCACGGTGGTCACCATGGCCCCGCGGATCACTCCGCGAAACAGGGTTCCATCCTCGAGGAGGAGGAACCCTGGGACGTCCATCCGGGAAGCGCCCAACGTTAAGGCTTCGCCGAGGGCGCGGACGCCGGGGGGCCGGCAGGAGCCGTGGGCGCGGGGGTGGCGGGCGTGAGGCCCGGCACCACGTTGGCTGCGGGCGCCGTCGTCGCCGGCGCGGTGGCGGGGGCCGGCGTCTGGAACGCCTGGTCCAGTACCGACTTCGGCGCGCGCTGGCGCGCCGACGAGATGGAGAGCACGAACGAGAGGAACAGGAAGATTCCGCCGCCCCACCAGCTCGTCTTCGTGAGCAGGTTGCCCGCCTGGCGCGTGCCGAGCAGCGAGTCCGCCGAGCTGCTCACGCCGCCGAAGCTCGCCGCGAGGCCGTTGCCCTTCCCGCTCTGGAGCAGGATGGCGGCGATCAGCACGACGCTGTCGATGATGAGCAGGGTGAGGAGAAAGCTGAACATGCCGGCGACGCGGTGCGGGGAGGGCGGAACGGGAGGTAAACCACAAATATCACTGGACTTAGCACGAGGGTCAAGTGACCGACGGCAGCCCGCGTGCGCTGCGCGCCCTCGAGCGCCGGCGGCAGCGCGCGGCACGTGCCGTTCCGTGCAGCCCGCCGTGCGCTGAATCGCGGGGCGTCAGCTCCCGCAGATGGTGGCCCAGGTGCGCGCGCTCATGCTGGCGCCACCCACGAGCAGCCCGTCCACCTGATCCGCCGCGAGCAGCGCCGCGGCGTTCCCCGCGTTCGCGCTGCCGCCGTACAGGATCGGGATCTCCAGGGCCCCATCGCCCGCCAGCTCCACGAGGGCCGCGCGGATCACCCGGTGCACCGCGGACGCGTCCTCCGGCGTCGCGGTCCGCCCGGTGCCGATGGCCCACACCGGCTCGTACGCCACGATCATCCCCCGGACCGCCTCGTCGGACATCGCCGAGACGCCGGCGCGGAGCTGGTGCAGCACCACCGCCTCCGTCTCGTCGCGCTCCCGCTGCTCGATCGTTTCCCCCACGCACAGGGCCGGCGTCAATCCCGCGGACTCCACCCGCGCGCACTTCTGCGCGGTCTGCGCGTCGGTCTCGCCGAACAGGTGGCGCCGCTCCGAATGACCCACCAGCACGAACGCCGCGCCGGCCTCCGCCGCCATCGCGGCCGAGATCTCCCCGGTGAAGGCGCCCTTCTCCTCGGTGTGCACGTTCTGCACGCCGAGCTGGATGTCCGGGCGGCCGCGGAGGGCCTCCCGCACCGCCGCGAGGGAGATCGCCGGCGGGAAGAGGATCACCGTGCGCTCCGCGCTCGCCGGGTGGGTCGGCAGGAACTCCCGCAGGAACTCCGTGGCCTGCGTGGGGCCGAGGTTCATCTTCCAGTTGGCGGCGAGCACCGGACGCTGGATCGTGCGCGTCATCGGTCCGTCAGCGCCGAGAGGCCGGGCAGCTCCTTGCCCTCCAGGAACTCGAGCGATGCCCCG
>JAQBPZ010000099.1 GCA_028287225.1 Gemmatimonadota bacterium | reverse complement strand
CGCGGAATTTCCTGCCGAACGGGAGATCCATCAAGGAAGTTTAATCGGCGGGCCCGGAGCGGACGAGGGACGGGGTCGGACCGGGGCCGGGACGGGGCCAGACCCGGTCCAAGCCCGGTCCCGCCCTCACGGGCTCCCCATTCACCGCGTTCCGTGCAGCGCCTAGGTTTGTGCCATGCAGAATGGAAACTTGCTGGACGAGCTGCAATGGCGCGGCCTCGTCTACCAGCACACCGACGGCGTCGCCGAGCTCCTCGCAGGCGGCCCCGTCTCGGCCTACATCGGCTTCGACCCCACGGGGAGCAGCCTGCACGTCGGGTCGCTGGTGGTGATCATGATCCTCGTCCACCTCCAGCGGTACGGCCACCGGCCGATCGCGCTGGTGGGCGGGGGAACCGGCATGATCGGCGACCCGAGCGGCAAGACGAACGAGCGCCAGCTCCTGACGCCCGACATCGTGGCGGCCAACACCCGCGCGATCCAGGCGCAGCTCGAGCGGTTCCTGTCGTTCGAGGGGGAGAACGCGGCCCGGATGCGTGACAACGCGGAGTGGCTCAACTCCCTCAGCCTGATCGAGTTCCTCCGCGACACCGGCAAGCACTTCACGGTGAACTACATGCTCCAGAAGGAGTCCGTGCGGTCGCGCATGGACGCCGGCATCTCGTTCACCGAGTTCGCGTACATGCTGCTCCAGGGCTACGACTACCTGGAGCTGCACCGTCGCGACGGCGTCACGCTGCAGCTCGGCGGCAGCGAGCAGTGGGGCAACATCGTCGCCGGGATGGAGCTGATCCGGCGCACCACGGGGGGCGAGGCGCATGCCCTCACCGTGCCCCTGCTGATGAACTCCTCGGGCACGAAGTTCGGGAAGACCGAGGCCGGCGCCGTCTGGCTCGACGCCGAGCGTACGTCGCCCTACCAGTTCTACCAGTTCTGGCTGGGCACCGACGACGCCGACGTGGGGCGGAACCTCCGGTTCTTCACCCTGCTCTCCCGTGAGGAGATCGCCCAGCTCGACGACAGCACCCTGCACCAGCCGGAGAAGCGCGCGGCGCAGCAGGCGCTCGCGCGCGACGTGACGCGCCGGGTGCACGGCGAGGCGGCGCTGGCCGCGGCCGAGCAGGTGTCGGGCTTCTTCTTCGGCGGACTGGATCCGCGGGAGCTCACGGCCGAGGCGTTCACGATCCTCCGCGCCGAGGCGCCGTTTCACCAGGTGCCGGCCGCGGACGTGGCGGCGGAGGGCGACGCCGGCCGCCTCGACGTGTTCAAGCTGCTGGTGACCGCCGGCCTGGCCGCGTCCAACGGCGCGGCGAAGCGGCTGCTCGAGCAGGGCGCGGTGTCGCTGAACAAGCGCAAGCTCTCGGCGAGCGAGCGTCTCGTTCCGGCGTCCGACGTCGTGCTGCGCGATGGCCACGTCGTCGTGGGCAAGGGCAAGCGGGACTTCGCGGTGGTGCAGGTCCGCTGAGCTCCGCCCCTGACGTGCCCTCGTCGCGCTAGCGGGCGAGCTGCTCGAGCGCGGTGCTGATCTCCGCCTCGGTGGTGTAGCAGTGCGGCGCCAGGCGGATGGTCCCCTCGCGCAGCGAGTGGACGATGCCGGCCGATTCGAGCCGCCGGCTCGTGGCGGCGGGATCGGCGGGCCGCACCGAGGCGATGCCGGCATGCCGTGCGCGCGGCGTCACCACGGCGAGCCCGCGCTCGGCGGCGCCCTCCAGCAGCGCGCCGGTGCAGCGCGCGATGTGACGGGTCACGTTCGCGGGACCCAGCTCGAACAGCAGCTCGAGGCTCGCGGCCATGCCGGCAAAGTCCTGGTAGCCGAGCGTGACCTGCTCGAACCGCCGCGCGCTGTCCCGCCAGGTGAGGTCGTAGTCGAGCAGCCGTGAGAAGTCGTCGGAGCCGCGCACGCCCATCCAGCTCACCGGCTGCACGGTGAGGGTCTCCAGCAGGCCGGGCGAGACATACGTGAATCCCGTGCCCCAGGGGCCGAGGAGCCACTTCTGCGCGCCGCAGGCGAGGAGGTCCACGGGGGTGCGCCGCAGGTCGAGATCCGCGGCGCCCACTCCCTGGATGGCGTCCACGATGAGCCACACGCCGCGCGCGCGGCAGGCGTCGCCGAGCCGTGCGAGGTCGGAGACCGCGCCGGTGACGAAGCCGACCCACGAGAGGGAGAGGACCTTCACTCCCGGAGCGCCCAGCGCGGCGATGAGGGCGTCCTCGTCGATCACGCCGTTCCGCGCCGGCACCGTGTTCAGCCGGAAGCCGCGCGCGTCGGCGGCCGCGAGCCAGGGGTAGACGCCTGCGGGATACTCGAGGTCGGGGATCACGACCACGTCGCCCGCCCCGAGGGGAAGCCCCCACGCGGCGAGGTTGAGGCCGGCCCCGGTGTTGCCCGCAAGCGCGATGTCCCCTGCCTCGCAGCCGATCAGCCGCGCGATGAGCTCGCGTGAGCGCGCCAGCACGCCGAACTGCTCGTCGAAGGAAATGAGATGGGGGGTGGCGCGCAGCGCCGTGAACGCCGACTCCGCCGCTACCGCACGCGCCGGCAGCGGGCCCGTGCTCGCGGCGTTCAGGTAGACGACGTCGCCGGCGTCCATCCATGGGAACTCGTCGCGCCGCAGGGCTGCGACGTCGAGCGGGGGGGCCCCCCCGCCGGGGAGATTAACGCGCATGCGGCCGCCGAGCGTCACCGGGATCCTGCGGCCCGGCGCTCAAGTCCGCGCGCTCGGTGGGGCCTCGATGGCGCCGGACTTGGCCGCGTGCCGCGGGTCGAGCGCGTCGCGCAATGCGTCGCCGAGCAGGTTGAATCCCAGCACCGCCGCGCCGATCGCGAGCCCGGGGGCAACGGAGACCCACGGCGCGTTGCGCAGCTGGTTGAGGTCGCGGCCGTCGGCGATCATGGATCCCCAGCTCGGCGTTGGCGGCTGCACGCCCAGGCCAAGGAACGAGAGCGACGACTCGGCCATGATCGCCGCCGCGACGCCGAGGGTGGCCGCGATCAGGACCGGCGCCACCACGCTCGGCAGCACGTGCTGGAGCACCACGCGGGTGTCGCGTGCGCCGAGGGCCTTGGAGGCCTGCACGAACTCCAGCTGGCGGACGACGAGGACCTGGCCCCTCACCAGTCGCGCCATGCCGGCCCACCCCACGACGCCGATGGTGAAGAACACCACGATGAGCGAGGGCTGCAGCGCCGCGGCCATCGCGATGAGGAGGAGCAGCGTGGGGAAGGCGAGCGTGACGTCGGCGAGGCGCATGACGATCTCGTCCACCCAGCCGCCGTAGTAGCCGGCGACGAGCCCCATCGTGAGGCCGAGCACCAGGGCGATGGTCTGCGAGATGATGCCGGCGGAGAGGGAGACGCGCGCGCCGTAGACGAGGCGGGCCCAGACGTCGCGGCCCTGGATGTCCGTGCCGAGCCAGTGCGCCGTGGAGGGGCCCTGGAGCTGGTTCACGAGGTCGATGCGCAGCGGATCGTGGTGCGAGACGAGCGGCGCGAGCGCGGCGAGCAGCACGATGAGCACGATCACGCAGATGCCGAACCAGGCCCGTGCATCGCGGCGGAGGGCACGCTTCACTCGCTCGTTCATGAGGGATCTCCAAGCTCGGGTGGCGTGCCGGCACGCTGGTGCTTCCAGCGCCGATGGTGCCAGAAGTACTGCTCCGGGTAGCGGCGCACCCAGCGCTCCAGCGTGCTCGTGTAGTCCTTCACGATCTGCTCGACGTCGGCCTCGCGCTCGCCGGTGGGCGCCACGGGGACTTCCTCGAAGTGCATCACGTACTTTCCCGACGGCTGCCGGATGGCGACCGCGAAGACGATCGGCGCCTGAAGTCGCAGTGCGAACACCGCTGGCCCGCGCGGCGTCTTCGCGAGCCGCCCGAAGAACGGCACCCACGTGGACGCGAGCCCCACCGCGCCCTGGTCCACCAGCATCGCCACCCCGTGCCCCTCGCGCGTGGCCCGCGGCACGCGGCGCACGGCGTCGGCGTCGTGGATCACGCTCATCCCGATGCGCTCGCGCGTTTCCGTGATGTACGCGTCGAACAGCGGGTTCTGCATCCGGCGCGCCACGGCCTCGAGCGGCATGCCATTGGCCGCGATGAAGGCGCCGCCGAGCTCCCAGTTGCCGAGGTGCCCGCTGACGAACAGGATGCCGCGCCCCTGGGCGCGGAGGCGCTCGACGGTCTCCCAGCCCTCGATGCCCTCGAAGAGCCCCAGGATGCGCTCGCGTCCGAAGCTCGGCATGAGCGCGGTCTCGATGGTGGTGCGCCCGAGGTGCTCGTACGACGCGCGCGCGATGCGCAGCACCTCGCCTTCCGCGAGGCCTGGAAAGGCGGCGCGCACCTGCCGCTCCACGACGGCGCGCCGGATGCCGAGCGGCCGGTAGCCGAGGGCGCCGATGCGCTCCCCGACGCGGCCGGCGGCGGAGAAGCCCACGAGGTTCAGCGCGCGAACCGCGCCGCGAAGCCCGTAGTACTCCGCATAGTGCGAAACGGTGAGCCCGGGCTTCACCGGGCCGTCCAGAGCGTCCGGTCGCCCGCCGCAACGGCCGCCGCCGCGAATCCCTCGATCATCGCCGCCTCCCCGAAGTCGCGCTGCGCGCGGGTGCGGCCGGCGCGTCCCATCGCCGAGCGCCAGTCGTGGTCCGCGAGGAACGCGGCGACGGCGGCGGCGGTGT
>JAQBPZ010000094.1 GCA_028287225.1 Gemmatimonadota bacterium | reverse complement strand
GAAGGGCAATGCGCTGCAAGCAGTCCTCTGTGCCCTCCGTGACCTCTGTGGTAAAACGCTCTTGCAAGGGCATTTAACCACAGAGGACACGGAGGGCACAGAGGGGAATGCCCGAGCGGCAGTTCTCTGCGCCCTCGCTGTTCCCCTCTGCGCCCTCTGTGTCGAGGTTGTTTCGCGAGCGGGCCTGGGCGATGACGGGTGAGTCATGCCGATCCCGGGCGATGATCGTATATTCCTCCGCATGCCAGCCCGCCGAACGACCCCTGCCACTCGCGCCGCCGCCAAGGCCGGTGCCCGGGCCGTGCGGCCAGTGGCCGACTCGGGCGCCGCGGATGCCCCGCACGGGTCGCGGCCCGAGCAGGTGTACCTGCGGCTCCGCGACCTGATCGTGCAGGGGCTCCTGGCGCCGGGGAGCCGCGTGGTGGAGACCGAGGTGGCGACGCGGCTGGGGGTGAGCCGGACGCCGGTGCGCGAGGCGCTCCAGCGCCTCCAGCAGGAGGGGTTCGTGGTGGGCGCGCCCGGCGCGCAGCAGGCGCGCCTGACCGTCGCGCCGCTCACGCGGGCCGATGTCCGCGAGCTGCTCAACATCGTGGGCGAGCTGGAAGGGCTGGGCGCACGATGGGCCGCGGACCTCCCGGTGGCCGAACGGCGCCTCCTGACGCGCGAGCTCAAGTCGCTCAATGCCGAGTTTTACCGCACCGGGAGAACTGCCCCCATTGACCATGGGCGGCTCTACGAGGCCGACGAGCGTCTGCACCGCGCCATCGTGGAGGCCGGCTCCGGTCCGCGCCTGGTAGCCCTCCACGACAGCGTGAAGCCCCAGGCCGAACGGTACATCCGGATGTACATCAGCATGCTGACCAGCGACATCAAGGCGTCAGTAGCCGAACACGATGCCATCATCGACGCGATCGACGAAGGCACGCCGGATTCGGCCCAGGCGGCCGTGCAGCTCAACTGGCGGCATGCGGCCGAGCGGATCGCGAAGGTGATCGAGGTCGCGGGGGAACGAGGAAGCTGGTAATTGACAGCCGGGCGCCCGCCAAGCCCGCGGCGAAGCCGCGAGCGCCCGGTCAGTACGCCGGTTTGTTTCCTTCCAGCTCGTCCCGGAGCTTGATGAAGCTCTCGTACCGTGCCCGGCTCACGTCGCCGCGCTCGACGGCCATGCGCACCTGGCAGTCCGGCTCCACGCTGTGGCGGCAGTCGGCGAAGCGGCAGCCGGTGAGGAAGGGGCGCAGCTCCGGGAAGCACTGGTCGAGCTCCTCCGGGGCGAGCGCCCACATGCCGACTTCGCGCAGCCCCGGCGTGTCGGCCACGTAGCCACCCTCCGGCCCGGTGAGGGGGTGCAGGAACCCGCCGACGGTCGTGTGCCGGCCCTTGTTCACCGACTCGCTGATCTCGCCGATGCGGAGGTTGAGCCCCTCGAACATCGCATTCAGGAGCGACGACTTGCCGACTCCCGACGGGCCGGTCAGGACGCTCACCTGCCCTGCGAGGCTGTCGTGCAGCGCCTCCAGCCCCTCGCGCGCCTTCACGCTCGTGTAGTGGATCGTGTAGCCCGCGCGCTCGTAGTCACGCCACCGCTCGCGCGCCGCGTCGGCCCCGCCCACGAGCTCCACCTTGTTGATCACGATCCGGGCGGCCAGCTCGTTGGCTTCGGCGATCACCAGGAAGCGGTCGAGCATGCGCGGATGCGGCTCCGGGTTGGCGGCGGCGAACACCACCACCACCTGGTCCACGTTGGCCGCGACGATGCGCTCGCCCTGCCCACCGCCCGGCGCCCGGCGCGCGAGGCGCGATCGGCGCGGGAGGATCTCGCCGATCGCGACGGCGCCCGTGGCCTCGTCCTGCTCCAGGAGCACGCGGTCCCCGATGGTGAGCTTCAGGGTGTCCGACGCCGCCGAGATCGTGTCGCGCCGGAGCGAGCCGTCGGCGCGCTTGCCGGAGTTGGACTTCTTCACGCGGCCCCGCAGCGACGCCTCCACCACCGACCGATCCTCGCGCTCCACGCGCCAGATCCCGCCCGTGCCGCTGAGCACCAGGCCCTCGTTCCGCGGGTCCGTCACGCCGTGTCCTCGTCCTGCATCGCTTCGTACCATTTGCGGATGGGCGTGCCGCCGTGACGCGCGTCGATCAGCGCGTGCAGCGCGCCGCGCACCTGGCTCAGCGCGTACGCGCCCACCAGCGCACGCGCCTCCTCCTCGCTGTCGGACTCCGCCAGGAAGTCCGTCTCGAGGTGGCCGCTCGGCGTGCTGGCGCCGATGCGGGCCCACTGCACGAACAGCAGGTAGGCGCCGAAGGGGGCGTCCGCCCGCCCCGTGGGGGCCACGACGATCTCGACGCTGTACGACAGCCCGTCGGTCCCCTCGAAGGCCGGCGGACGCGCGTGCACCGCGGCGTACCCGCCCAGCGTGTTGGTGTCGCCACGCGAGTGGTCGGCGGGAAGGTGCTGGCCCGGCATGGGCGGCGCGCTAGTGGCCGAGATGCAGCGCCTCGCGAACGACGCTGCCGGTGATGAACATCACGTTCGCCGGGCGCTCCGCGAGCCGCCGCATGAGGTACGGGTACCACTGCGTGCCGAAGGGCACGTAGCAGCGCACGCGGTATCCCTCCTTGACCAGCGATTCCTGCAGGTCGCGCCGGATGCCGTAGAGCATCTGGAACTCGAAGCGGTCGCTGGCGATGCCCTGCTCCTTCGCCCACCGCTTCGCCTCGTCGATCATCGCCGGGTCGTGCGTCGCGATGCCCGGATAGTTGCCCTTGAGCATCAGCTCCCGCATGCACTTCACGTAGTTCGCGTCCACGTCCTTCTTCTCCGGGTACGCGACCGACGCGGGCTCCTTGTACGCGCCCTTGCAGATGCGCACGCGCGCGCGGAGCGCGTTCATGTGCTCCACGTCCGCGAAGGTGCGGTAGAGGTAGCTCTGGAGCACCACGCCGACGTTCGCCTTGTACGCCGGATACAGGCGCTCCTCGAACAGCTTGAGCGTGACGTCCGTGTAGTTGCTCGCCTCCATGTCGAGGCGCACGAACGTGTCGTACGCCTGGGCGCGGACCAGGATGTCCTGCATGATGGCGATGCAGAGCTCGTGATCGATGTCGAGTCCCATGGCGGTGAGCTTCACCGACACGTTGGCGTCGACCTTCGACTCGCGGATGCGGTCCAGCAGCTGGAGGTACTCGTCGCGTGCGGCGCGCGCCTCGCGCTCGGTGTACACGCTCTCGCCGAGGAGGTCGAGCGACGCGGTGATGCCCTTGGCATTCAGCTCCCGCACGACGTCGAGCGCCTCCTGCACCGTTTCCCCGGCGACGAACCGGCGGGCAAAGTGCTTCGCGAGCCGGTTGTTGCGGACGAACCGGAAGATGCGCGGCTGGTTCGAGAGATAGAGGAGCGTGTTACGAAGCATGGATCCTCGGTACGGCCGGTGACCGGCGTCCACGCCGGGTGAGGTGCGGAATGTAATTCCTGTCGGCGTCGACGGGCAGCATGGGGACGGGTCCGGCCCCGGCCCGACCCCGGTCCAGCCTCGTCCCCCCCGTCAACGGCCCGTTCGACGGACGATCGGGTACGCCTTGCCCGCGCCCAGCCGGTCGTCGAACGCGTTCCACGTGCCGAAGCTGTCCTCGGACTCCGGATCCAGCAGGTAGGCGGCGAGGCGCGCGAGCGGCTGGTGCGTGTCGACGAGATACTGCGGGCCGCGCGCCTGGAGCTGCACCGGCCGCCACGCTCCGGTCAGGCGGACTTCGCTGTGCCCCTGGAAGGGACGCGGCGAGCGCACCACGCTGTCGATCACGAACGCTTCATACCGCCCCGAGGTGTCCAGCTCGCCCTCGAGCCGCACGAGGCTGACGCCATGCGCCCGCAGTCGGCTCACCACGGTGGTGTCCGACGCCGGCACGAGGTACGCCGCGGGCAGGTTCGTCGTCGCGGTGGAGACGAAGCGGTCGAACACCGGCATCTGTCTGGTGCGAAACTCCCCGGTGCGTCGGAGGCCGCGCGGCACGCCGGCCTCCGTGCGGCTCGAGTCGCCGGTGCGCGCGAGGATCTCGTAGCGCACCGGCTGCAGCGGCGCCGTCGGCGGCAGGGCGGAGCGGACCGACAGCGTCAGCGCACCGGACGCGACAGTCGGGGCTTCGGCCTGCTGCTCGCGCAGCCGGATCTCGCGGCCGCGCTCGGCGACGAGTGAGAGGAGCTGGCGCGTGAAGGCGTAGGTGGAACGGACGCGTCGCTCGAACGGATCGTGCGAGAAGGCCTCGCTCAGCACCGCGATCCGGTTGCGCAGGCCGTAGTAGTTGGTGCCGAAGCGCGGGCGGGCGTCGTACGTGTACCAGCCGGTGTGCACGGTGTCCGTGCTCACCTCGCCGCCCGGATCCTCGAAGTTGCCGTAGTCGAAGGTCTCGTACCCCTCCCGGGCGCGCACGCGCGTGCGCAGCTCCGAGAGCAGCGTGCGCGAGTAGTCGGCGAGCGGGGACGCCGGGCTGAGGGAGGGCGAGTAGGTGAGCGCGTAGCCGTGAAAGCTGCCGTCGGTGGTGTGCAGGTCCACGAAGACGTCCGGATCCCACGTGTTGAACATCGCGAGCGACGCGCGCGTCTCCGGCGCCTCGGCCTTGATGTAGTCGCGGTTGAGGTCCAGCCCCATCGCATTGGGGCGCTGCCCGACCAGCGCGGGGCCGTTCTGCTCGGTGCGCTGCCGCTCCTGCGGCGCGAGCTTCTCGTTGCCGTCCGCGTTGTAGATGGGCACCGCGATCAGGACGATGGAGTCCAGCACGCTGGGGCCCCGCGTGTACGCGAGGTCGCGCACCAGCGCGAGCAGCGCCTCCTTTCCCTCCACCTCGCCGGCGTGGATGTTGGCCTGCACGTACACGATCGGCTTGCCCGTGGCGCGCGCCGCCCGTGGCGTGCGGACGAGCGGGCGCGAGGCGATCACGTAGGGGATGTCGCGCCCCTCGGTCGTGCGGCCGATTGAGCCGAAGGCGAGCGTCGCGTCTTCCGAATGCAGGGAGTCCAGGAAGGCGACGACGTCCGCATAGCGCGACGTCTCCAGATACCGGGTACGTTCGGCGCGCGTGAGCGGCCCGCGCGGGCCCGGCGTGGCCGCGGTGCTCGCCGGCGCGCCGCGGCTGCACGACGCCGCCATGGTGAGGGCGGCAAGGGCGAGGGCGCAGCGGCGATGCAGCGGATGTCGGGTGGTCACAGGTTCTCGAGGAGGAAGCGCGTGAAGGAGTTGTACAGGTGCACGCGCGTGTTGCCGCCGGAGATGCTGTGCGTGCGGCCCGGGTAGAGCAGCATGTAGAAGGGCTTGTTCGCGGCCTCCAGCGTGTTCGCGAGCTGGATGGTGTTCTGCGGGTGGACGTTGTCGTCGCCGGTGCCGTGCACGAGCAGGGTGCGCGCGGTGAGGCCGCCCGCAAAGCGCTGCGGCGAGCTCTCGCGATACCCCACCGGGTTCTCCTGCGGCGTCCACATGAAGCGCTCGGTGTAGATCGTGTCGTACAGCCCCCAGTCGGTGACCGGCGCGACCACGATGGCCGCCTTGAACACCGGGCCGCCGCGCGCCGCCGAGAGGAAGGTCATGGAGCCGCCGAAGCTCCACCCCCAGATGCCGATGCGGCCCGCGTCGCCCCAGCTCTGCCGGCCGATCCACGTGGCCGCGTCGATCTGGTCCTGCGACTCCTTCAGGCCGAGCCGGAGCTGCGTCGTCTTGCGGAAGTCGCGGCCGCGCCATGCCGAGCCGCGATTGTCCACGACGATGACCACGTAGCCCTGCTGCGCCATGCTCTGGTGCCAGAGCTCGTCCGCCCCCATCCAGGCGTCGTTCACCTTGGGGCTGGCCGGACCGCCGTACACGTGCATGAGCACGGGGTACTTGCGCGTGCTGTCGAAGCTCGCCGGCACGATGCGGTACGCGTCGAGCTGCGTGCCGTCCGGCATCGGCACCTTGAGGAAGGTGGCGGGACGAATGGCGAGCTGCGACAGGCGCGCCTTGAGCGCGGCGTTGTCCTGGAGCACGCGGATGACGTGCATCGAGGGCAGCGCATACAGCGTGGCGACCGCCGGCGAGTTGATCGTCGAGTGGATGTCCATGAGGTAGCGCGCATCGGGACTGATGCTCACGGCATGCGTGCCGGCCTGCGGCGTGACGCGCGTCATGGCGCCGCCGGCGAGCGACACGCGATACAGGTTGCGCTCCATCGGCGTGGGGGCCGCGACCGTCACGTACACGTAGCCGTTCTGCTCGTCCACGCCTTCCACGCCCAGCACGTCCGCGCCGTCGGTGGTGAGCTGGCGGACGACCCGCCCGTCGCGGCCGTACAGGAAGAGCTGCCGCCAGCCGCTGCGATCCGAGAGCCAGAGGAACTGCTGCTTCCCGGCGCCCGGCTGCCCGGTGATCGACGCCCTCGCGTCCGGCTGTCCGGTGATCGACGCCTTCGCGTCCGGCTGTCCGGTGATCGACGCCTTCGCGTCGATCCAGCGCAGGTCGCCGTTCTCCACGTCCACGTACGCCGAGTCGCGGTCGGTCATGACCGTGCGTCCGCGGCCGGTGGAGGCGCTGAGCATCAGGATGTCGACCGACGTCTGGCGGCGCGGGATGCGCTGCACCGCGAGCGAGTCGGCGTCCACCCATTCCATGCGCGCGATGTACTGCCCGGTGTCCGGACCGGCGCCGGTGAGCCACGTCGTCGTCCCGTTCGCGAGGGTGATGACGCCGACCTTCACGCGGGAGTTCGGCTGCCCCGCCTTGGGATAGCGCAGCGTCGCGACCTTCGGGTAGAGACCGAGCTCGTTCACGATGGGAAACGCCGGCACCGCGCTCTGGTCGAAGCGCCAGTAGGCGATGCGGCGCGAGTCCGGGCTCCAGCGGAAGGCGTCGCGGAGGCCGAGCTCCTCCTCGTACACCCAGTCGGTGGTGCCGTTGATGATGTTCTCGCTGCCGTCGCGCGTGAGGCGCTGCTCGCGCCGGGTGGCGAGGTCGGTGACGTACAGGTCGTTGTCGCGCACGAAGGCCACCTTGCGGCCGTCGGGCGAGACCTTGGCGAACATCTGGAGCCCGGCATTCGCCGAGACAGGCGTGAGCTTCCCGGTGCGGAAGTCGAACACGTCGAACCGGCCGCGGGTGTTGGCACGCCAGACCTGCACCGAGTTGTGGAAGAGGAGCGCCTGCCGCTCGTCGCCCGAGAGGCTGAGCTCCTCCACGTCCAGCCGCCTGCCCTCCGCCGAAAGCTGCTCGGCGCGCACGAGCACCTCCTCCTTGCCCGTCGCGATGTCCACCTTCACCAGCTCGGTGCCGCCGTCCTTCGCCGGCCGCGCATCGATGTACGAGCTGCCGGAGCGCAGCCACGCGGGCTGCGGAATGGCCCCGCCGCGAAAGTCGGGCGACGCGAAGATCCGCTCGACGGTGATGCGGCTGGGATCGGTGGCCTGGGCGCGGAGCGGGAGCGTGCCGGCGGCGAGGAGGAGCGCGGAGAGACGGGCGAGACGCATGGAATCGTTCTGGGCTGAAGATACCGTATTGTATCCCGCTTCCGCGGCATGGTGCCAGTACACGTTCCTGGCGCCGGTCGGCTGGGCTTTCAGCGTGCGCGAATCTTCGCGTACCTGGGCCTTCAGCGTACGCGAATCTTCGCGAATGTGATGCGAATCAAGGCGAATGGGTGAACCGAGCTCCAGCCGGGTGCCCCCCCATCTAGGGACACGAGGTGTGTCGTGTCGATCTGTACCATGTAGCGCTATCCCTGCGCCTCATTCGCGTCGATTCGCCACGCATTCGCGACGATTCGTGTACGCTAAAAGCCCAGGCGACCGGCGCACCGGAGCACAGCAAGAGGGCCGGCGCGACTGGCCGGCCCTCCGTGTCATCGTCGCGTGCTACCGGGTGGTGTCCGGCGTGTCGCGCTCGGGCTTGCCGGCGCTGGGCGCGGCGCCCTTGGCACGCGTCTCGGCGGCCGCCGCCGGGGGGGCGCCCTGCTCGATGTCGACCTTCACGTTCCGCTGGAAGGTGTTGATGTCGGCGTCACGGGCACCGGCCCCCACGAGCGAGCGGATCGCGTTGGCGGCGGCCTGCACCGGCACGCCGCGCGAGACGATGTCCGCGAGCACGGTGAACGGGAGGGTGAGCGAGCGGCGCAGGCCGCTCTGCTGCTTCATCCTGCCCAGCTCCACAGCCGGCACGCCGGCATGCATCGCCGAGGCGGCCGCCTTGATCTCGTCGGTGCTGGCGACGGTGCCGAGCGCCTTGTGGGCGCTCGCCATCTCATTGGTGAGGGAGCGGACGGCGGCGATGATGCGCGGGCCGTCGGCGCCCTTGCCGATGCCCTCGTAGACCTTCTCCAGCAGCGGCTCTACCGGGATGCCCTGGGCGCGCGCCGAATCGACGATGGCGAGGATCGCGGCGCGCGTGGGGGCGTCCAGGCGCGTGCCGATGCGCGGATCCTGCGCGCCCGCGGTCGTGAGCGCGGCGGTGCCCAGCAGCAGCGCGATGAGTCCACGAAGCAGGCGAATCCTCATTTGGTGCTCTCCTCGACGACCAAGACGCTGCTCGGCATCCCGAAGTCATCCCCAGCCGAGCGCGGCGCGCTCGGATCGGCGACCCAGTCCTTTCCATTGACGACGTACGCGTAACGATGCACGCCTGTTGGCACCGGCGCGGTGACGCTCCACACACCTTCGTGGTTGGTGGCGATCAGCGCGCTGTCGTTCAGCCCCCAGTCGTTGAAGTCCCCGACCACGGCGACGCTGCGCGCCGTGGGGGCGACGAGGACGAACTGCACGGGCTCGTGGCTCCCTGCGGCCGTGGCGGGGCGCTGCCGGCTGCGCGCGACCCCCATGGCGGCGATCGCGACGATGCCCGCGGCGAGCGCCGCGGCCCAGGCCGGATGATGCGTGATGCGCGAGGCGGCGCCGAGGACCCCGGCGATGCCGCGACGGCGGCGGCGCGCATACGTGCGGCGCACGTGCACCATCACGCGGCGGTCGAAGGACTCATCGATCTTCACCGGACGCCGCAGCTCCTCGACGATCAACTCGAGCGTGGACCGTTGCCACTCAGGCACTATGAACCTCCCGCAACAGGGTGCGCAGCCGGTCGCAGGCGCGCATCACTCTCATCTTCAGTGCCGAGACACCAACGCCGGTGATCTCAGACATCTCGTCGTAGCCAAGATCCTCCACGTACTTGAGGAGGAACGCTTCCCGCTGGTCGGGACTGAGCTCGCCAACGGCGCGCTCGATCTCCTCGCGCCACATCGTCTGCTCCGCAGGATGCTCCTGCGAGGCGTTCATGAGCGCGCCCTCGTCGTGCACGAACGTCTGTCCTCTTCGCACGCGCCGTGCCCCGCTGGTCCGGCACCTGTTCACCAGGATACGGAACAGCCAGGCACCAAAGCGCTCGGGCTCCTCGCAGCGCGCGAGCGAGCGGTAGGCGCGAGTGAAGGCATCCTGCAGCGCCTCCTCCGCGTCTTCCCGATTGCCGAGCATGTGGACCGCGTAGCGGGCATACCGGTCCCGGTACCGCGAAACGAGCGCGCCATACGCGTTCACCTCGCCGTGCAGCACTCGTGTGACGAGGTCTGCATCCGAGCTTTCCATACCCTCAGGACCTTGCATTCAACTCCACGGTCACAGGGATCGCGTGCTGTTCAGGTGTTTATCGCTGCGACGAAACCTACGCGAACATCCGGCATCGACACCATCCTCATCGCCCACCCTCCTGGCCCGGCAGCGGGTGCCCGTGCGCCGGATAGAACCGGCGCTGCGCCCGCGCATGGTCCAGAAGCACCGCCGCCGGCGCGAACCGGCCCGGAAAGCGCCCATTGAGCGACTCGAGCTGCTCCACGATCCGCCGCGCGCCCACGGTGTCCACGTACCGGAACGGTCCGCCGCGGAAGGGCGGGAAGCCGATCCCGAACACGGCGCCCACGTCGCCATCCCGGGCCGATCGCAATACCCCTTCCTCCAGACAGAGTGCCGCCTCGTTCACCATCGAGAGCACGCACCGCTCCACGATCTCCTCCGCTGCCATCGACTGGCGCTGCGCGCCGGACGGGAGCAGCGCAAGGACGCCGGGGTCCACCGCCCCCCGTTTCCCGGCCTCGTCGTACAGGTAGAAGCCCTTCCGGCCCTTCCGGCCCGTGCGCCCCGATTCCACGACCTGCCGGAGCGACGCGCTCGGCGCCATACGATGCCCGAACGCCTCGCCGAGCACCAGCCCCACCTTGCCGCCCACGTCGATGCCGACCTCGTCCAGCAGCGTCACGGGACCCACCGGGAACCCGAACGCCGTCAGGGCACGGTCGATCTCCAGGATCTCGGCGCCCTCGTCCAGGAGGTGCCCCGCTTCGTTCATGTACGCGGACAGCGCCCGCGTGGTGTAGAAGCCCGGCGAGTCGTTCACCACGATCACCGTCTTGCCGAGCGTCTTCCCGTACGCCACCGCGGTGACCGTCGCGTCGCGATCGGTGTGCGGCGTGACGATGACCTCGAGCAGGGGCATCTTGTGCACGGGCGAGAAGAAGTGCATCCCCAGCACCCGCCCGGGCCGCGCCGCGGCCTCGGCGATGCGCGAGATGGGGATGGTGCTCGTGTTGGACGCGTACACGGCGAAGGGATCGAGCAGCGGCTCCACGTCCTGGAGCACGCGCTGCTTGAGCCCGAGATCCTCGAACACCGCCTCGATCACGAGGTCCGCGCGGCCGAAGCCGGTGTACTCGCTCGTGCCGCCCACGAGCGCCATCGTGTCCTCGTACTGGAGCCGCGTGATCTGCTTCTTCTTCAGCCGTTCGCGCACCACCTCGCTCACCGCCGCGATGCCCTTGCCGACACGCCCCACGTCGGTGTCCTTGAGCCGCACCGAGGTGTCCTGCTGCGCCGCCACCGCCGCGATGCCGGCGCCCATGAAGCCCGCGCCGAGGACGCCGAGGGTCCGGACGTCGGCGGGCTGCGGGGCGGGAAAGCTGACGCCCGGATCCTTCTTCAGCGCGTTCGTCGCGAAGAAGAGGAAGATGAGCTGCCTGGAGACTTCGGAGGCCGCGAGCTCGCCGAAGGCCCGCGACTCCTCGCGATAGCCCGCCTCCGCGCCGTGCTGATAACCCGCCTGCACCGCCGCGATCGCGGCGAGGGGCGCCGGATAGTGGCCGTGGGTCTTGTCCATGACCCCTTCGCGGGCCTTGCGGAACACGATCGCGCGGCCGATCGGGTTCTCCTCCAGCAGCGCCCCGGTGGCGCCGCGTCCCTTCATCTCGTGCTCTCCCTTCGCGGTACCGTCGGCGAGCTCGCGCGCGCGCGTCACGGCCACCTCGCGCAGGATGGAGGGGTGCACCAGCTCGTCCACGAGGCCCATCTGGTAGGCCTTCTTCGCGCGCACGTTGCGGCCCGTGAGCATCACGTCGAGCGCGCGCTGCAGGCCGATGAGCCGCGGCAGCCGCTGCGTGCCGCCGGCGCCGGGCAGCAGGCCGAGCTGCACTTCGGGGAGCGCGAGGACGGTCTTCGGGTGATCCGTCGCGATGCGCCAGCGGCAGGCGAGCGCGGTCTCGAGCCCGCCCCCCAGGCAGGCGCCGTGAATCGCGGCCACCACGGGAATCGCCAGGCCCTCCAGGCGCGCGAGCAGCGCCTGCCCGGTGCGGCTCAGCGCCTCCGCGTCGCTCGCGTTGCGCAGCGTGAGGAACTCGTCGATGTCCGCGCCGGCGATCCAGGTGTCCGCCTTGCCCGACATCAGCACGACCCCGCGCACGGAGGGATCCGCCTCGATGTGGTTGAAGAGCAGCGCGAAGTCGTCGCGCAGCGCGGCGGTGACCTTGTTGACCGGCTCGTTCGGCAGGTCCAGCGTGACGACGGCGATGCCGTTGGCGTACTCCAGGCGGATGGCGTACATCAGGCTCTCTCGATGACCATGGCGTGTCCCATGCCCCCCGCGGCGCAGACGGTCATGAGCCCGAACTGTCCGTCGCGGCGCTGCAGCTCGTTGCAGAGTGTCGTGAGGATGCGGCCGCCCGTCGCCCCGAAGGGATGCCCGATCGCCAGCGAGCCACCCATCACGTTGAGCTTCGCGCGGTCCACCTCACCCACGGGCTTGCTGAACCCGGCGCGCTCCGCCCACTCGTAGGACTCGAATCCCTTGAGGTTGCAGAGCACCTGCGACGCGAACGCCTCGTGCATCTCCACGAGGTCCATGTCGTGCAATTCCAGCCCGGCGCGCTGCAGCGCGACGGGCGCGGCGAGCACGGGGCCCATGAGGAGCTGCTCGCCCGGATCGAGCGCGGCGTAGCTGTAGCTGCGGATGTACGCGAGCGGCCGGTAGCCGAGCGAGCGCGCGCGCTCCTCGCTCATGAGCAGCACGGCGCTCGCGCCATCCGTGAGCGGCGATGCATTGCCCGCGGTGACCGTGCCGTACTTGCGATCGAACACGGGCTTCAGGGCGCGCAGCTGCTCGATCGACGTGTCGGGGCGGATGCCGTTGTCCTCGGTCATCGGCTCGAACGTGGGTGGCACGAAGAGCGGCGCGATCTCGGCGGTGAGGCGCCCGTCCTGCGTGCCCGCGGCGGCGAGCCGGTGCGAGCGGAGCGCGAAGTGGTCCTGGTCGGCCCGCGAGATCCCGTTGAGCTTCGCCATCTTCTCGGCGGACTCGCCCATCGTCTCGCCGGTGGAGGGCTCGGCGATGGCGGGGGTGATGGGCACGAGATCCCGGGGACGCACGGTGGAGAGCGCGCGCACGCGGCCGCCGAGGGTCCTGGACTTCGAGGCCGCGATGAGGGCCTCGGTCATCCCGCGCGAATGCAGGATGGGCACGTTGGACAGCGACTCGGACCCGCCGGCGATCGCGACGTCGGCGTGGCCGAGGATGATCTGGTCCGCGGCGTCCGTGATGGCCTGGTTGGCCGAGGCGCAGGCACGGCTCACCGTGAAGGACTGGACACCGCGGGGGAGGAGCGGCAGGAGAGACACTTCGCGCGCGATGTTCGGCGCGATGACGGCCTGCACGACCGTGCCGTAGACCACGACATCCACCAGCTTGCCGTCGAGCTCGGAGCGCTGAATCAGCTCGGCGACGCAGCGCTTGCCGAGGTCGATGGCGGAGAGCGACTTGAGCGCGGATCCCGACCGGGAGAACGGGGTGCGCACGCCGGCGACGATGGCGACGCGGCGACCGGGAGAGCCGTAGGAGGGCATCCGGGGAAAGCTAGGGCGGGACGGTGGGGGGGCAACCGGTCCCGACCAGGCACAGACCGCGGCCACGGCTGTCGCACGGTGTCCATGTTCGAGGTAGTACGGTCGTAGCCGTGGGTCCGGACCCGGTACCGCGTATGCGGTATGGCAGTTGTGGCAGTGCCCGACACCGCCTCGATAGCTTTCGCGTATGCCTCCCGCCGCCGCTCACGACCGTTCCACCGTCTTCACCAGGCTGGCGCACGAGCAGCACGACGTGCTCGTCATCGGGGGCGGCATCACGGGCGCCGGCGTTGCGCGCGACGCGGCGCTGCGCGGGATGCGCGTGGCGCTCGTGGAGCAGGACGACTTCGCCAGCGGCACCTCCAGCCGCTCGTCGCGCC
>JAQBPZ010000087.1 GCA_028287225.1 Gemmatimonadota bacterium | reverse complement strand
CCACCGCCGCTCCGGGCGCTACCGCCGCCGAAGCCGCCGGGGCGCTGTCCGCCGCCGCTCGATCCTGCCCCACCCGCCGGCGCGCCGCCGGAATTCGAATTCGATTCCATTTAGAACTCCAGCCCGCCTTCGCGAGCCCCGTCGGCCACTGCCTTCACGCGACCGTGATACTGGTACCCACCGCGGTCGAAGACGACCTTCACGATCCCCTTCTCCTTGGCGACCGCGGCGATCTGCTTCCCGACCTCGAGCGACTTGTCGGACTTCTTGCCCTCGCCCACCTTCGTGGACGTGACGGTCGCGAGCGTGTGCGCCGCGACGTCGTCCACCAGCTGGGCGGTGATGTGCTTCAGCGAACGGAACACGACGAGGCGCGGACGCTCCGCGGTGCCCTTGACCTTGTGCCGGACGCGGAGATGGCGACGCACGCGCTTCTCCGGACGGCTCTTCGGAATCTTGATTGCCATGGTTACTTGCCCCCCGCCTTGCCGGCCTTGCGACGAACCACTTCGCCCGCGTACTTGACGCCCTTCCCCTTGTACGGCTCGGGCGGACGCAGGCTGCGGATCTCCGCGGCGACCTGGCCGACCACTTCCTTGTTGCTTCCCTCGACGAGGATCTGCGTGGGCACCGGAGCGCTCAGCGAGATGCCCTTGGGGGCCTTGTACTCGATCACGTGCGAGAAGCCGAGCGAGAGCTGCAGCCCGTAGGGCCGCTTCTCCGCCTTGTAGCCGACGCCGATGAGCTCGAGGTTCTTCGTGAAGCCCTTCGTCACCCCTTCCACCATGTTGGCGATCAGGGTGCGCGTCAGGCCGTGCAGCGACTTGTGCGACGGCTCATCGGAGGGGCGGGTGACGGTGACGTGCCCCCCTTCCTGCGCGAGCTGCATCGCGGCCGGCACCGTGCGGGTCAGTTCCCCCTTGGGGCCCTTCACCGTGACGGTGTTGCCGTCCTGGATCGTGATCGTGACGCCGTTCGGGACGGCGATCGGAGCCTTGCCAATACGCGACATGTGTCTCTCCCCTTACCAGATGAGGGCGAGAAGCTCGCCGCCGGTGCGCGCCTGTCGCGCTTCCCGGTCGGACATCAGCCCCTTCGACGTGGAGAGGATCGCGATGCCCAGGCCGTTGCGGACGCGCGGGATCTCCCCGACGCCGACGTACTTGCGCAGGCCCGGCGTGGAGACGCGGTTCAGCGCGCGGATGACCGACTGGCCCCCCGCGGCGTACTTGAGCCGCACCCGCAGCACGGTCGTGCCTTCCTCGGTCTCGACGGTCCCGTAATCCTGGATGAAGTCGTTCTCCTTCAGGATGCGCGCGATCTGCGTCTTCATCTTCGATACCGGCATGTCGACGCGGCGGTGCTTCGATCCGCAGGCGTTGCGGATCCGCGTCAGCATGTCGGCGATCGGATCGGTCATGCTCATTGAACAGAGTCCTTGGTCCGCTCGTATCCCTGGGGACGTGGCGGATTGAATGTGAAACCGGTGTTTCGGTTTACGGTCTGTCGGTTCGCGGCCGGACCCCGGTCAGCCCATGCGTCCCGAGGCAGGCCGAAAACCGGAAAACCGTGAACCGAAAAACGCTGTTGTCGTACTACCAGCTCGCCTTGCGCACGCCCGGAATCATCCCGAACAGCGCGAGCTCGCGGAAGCAGATCCGGCAGAGGCCGAAGCGGCGCAGGAAGGCGCGCGAGCGCCCGCAACGGCCACAGCGGTTCTTGGCGCGGACCTGGAACTTCGGCTTCCGCTTGCTCTTCTCGATCATGGCCTTACGAGCCATTACAGTCGTGCCCCCGTCTTGTCATTGCCGCGGAACGGCATGCCCAGCTCCTTGAGCAGGGCGAAGGCGAGGTCGTCGCCCGGAGCCGTCGTCACGAACGTGATGTCCATGCCATGCGTCGACTCGATGGAATCGTAGTTGATCTCCGGGAAGATCAGCTGCTCCTTCACGCCGAGCGAGTAGTTGCCCCGGCCATCGAACGACTTCGTGCTGACGCCGCGGAAGTCCCGCACGCGCGGGAGCGCGATCGTCACGAACCGATCGAGGAACTCCCACATGCGCGCGCCCCGGAGCGTCACCGACGCGCCGATCTCCTGCCCTTCGCGCAGGCCGTAGTTGGCGATCGACTTCTTCGCCTTGCGCCGCACCGGCTGCTGCCCGGTGATGGTCGCGAGCTCCTCCACGATGTTGTCGAGGAACTTCGGCTGCTTGATCGCTTCCCCGGCGCCGACGTTCAGCACGATCTTCGTCATCGTCGGGATCTGGTGCGGGTTGGTCAGGCTGAACTGCTCGCTCAGCCGGCCGCGCACCGTCTTCTCATAATAATCCTTCAACCGCGGGGCCGGGACCGGCTTGCCGGCACCAGCATGTGGCCCCCGGGCCACCTTGACCTCAGCCCCCTTCTTCTTCTTGGTCTCGCTCTTGGCCGGCTTCGGTCCGCCGCCCTTGTTGGCGCCACCCTTCGCGGCGTCGCCGCCCTTCTTCTCCTTCGTCGCCATTATCGTCGTCCTCGCTTAGCGCACACGGGGAATCGCTTCCCCGCTCTTGACGCTCAGACGCTCCTTGGTCCCGTCCGTGTCGATGCGGCGGCGCGTGCGCGTCGGGGCATCGCTGGAGGGGTCGAGCAGCATCACGTTCGAGGCATGGATGGGCGCCGGGAAATCGACGATCCCCCCCTGCTCCTCGGGACTGCGGGCCTTGCGGTGGCGCTTGACGATGTTCGCGCCCTCCACCACCACCTTGCCGGTCTTGCGGTACACGCGGATCACCTTGCCCACGTAGCCCTTGTCGTCGCCGCGCAGGATCTTCACGGTGTCGCCCGTGGAGACGTGCAGCTTCACGCGCTCCGAGTTCTGGGCATGCCGCTTCTGGCCCTTCGCCTTGGCGCGGTCGGTCTTCTTGTACTTGAGGATCCGCATGGCTACAACACCTCGGGCGCGAGCGAGACGATCTTCATGTACTTCTTCTCGCGCAGCTCGCGCGCGACCGGGCCGAAGATACGCGTCGCCCTCGGCTCGCCCGCATCATTGATGATCACGACGGCGTTCTCGTCGAAGCGGATGTAGCTGCCATCCTTCCGCCGCGTCTCCTTCACCGTCCGCACGACGACCGCCTTGGCGACGTCGCTCTTCTTCACCGTCCCGTTCGGGAGCGCGTTCTTCACGGCCACGACGACGATGTCGCCAAGGCCGGCATAGCGCCGGCGCGTTCCGCCGAGGACGCGGATCACGAGCGCCGTCTTGGCCCCCGAGTTGTCCGCGACCTTCACCATCGACTCCTGCTGGATCATGGTCGGTCTCCCTTAGCGTGCGCGGTCGATGATCTCGACCAGGCGCCACCGCTTGTCCTTCGACAGCGGCCGCGTCTCGACGATGCGCACCGTGTCGCCGACCTTCGCCGAGTTCTCCTCGTCGTGGGCCTTCAACCGCTTGGTACGCGTGATCATCTTGCCGTAGATCGGGTGCGGCACACGGCGTTCGATCGCCACCACCACCGTCTTGTCCATCTTGTCGCTCACCACGAGACCCGTGCGCGACTTGCGCGCCCCGCGGTCGGTGGTCTGTTCGTTGGTCATTTCAGCCATGGTCATATCCCCCCGCGCTTAGCGCGCGCTCTCGAGCTGGCGCTCGCGCAGGACGGTCTTGAGGCGCGCGATATCCTTGCGGATCCAGCGCAGGCGAAGCGGATCGGCCAGGGGCTCGGTCGCGCTCCGGAAGTTGAGGCGGAACCGCTCCTCCTCGAGCTCCCCGATCCGCGACGAGATCTCCTCGACCGACAGCTCGCGAATTTCGTTAGCTCGCATCGGTATGCGCCTCCTCGCGCACGACGAACTTGGTCTTCACCGGCATCTTCGCCGAGGCCAGGGCCATGGCCTTCTTCGCGATCTCCGGGCTCACCCCCTCGAGCTCGAACATCACGCGGCCCGGCTTCACCACCGCGACCCACATCTCCGGCGAGCCCTTGCCCTTGCCCATGCGGGTCTCGGCCGGCTTCTTCGTGATCGGCTTGTCCGGGAAGATCCGGATCCAGACCTTGCCCCCTCGCTTGATGTGCCGGGTCAGCGCCACTCGGGCGGCCTCGATCTGGCGGCTGGTCACCCAGCCGGGCTCGAGCGCCTGGAGGCCGAACGTCCCGAACGCCACCGTGTTGCCACGCTGCGACAGACCGTTCATGCGACCCTTGAACATCTTGCGGAACTTGACGCGCTTCGGACTCAGCATCGTTCGGCTCCCTTACTGACCGCTGGAGTAGGTAGCGCCCGCACGTGCCGGCACGACCTCTCCCTTGTAGATCCAGACCTTGACCCCGATCGTGCCGTACGTCGTCTTCGCCGTCGAGATGGCGTAGTCGATGTCCGCCCGCAGGGTGTGAAGAGGTACCCGGCCCTCGTGGTACCCCTCGACGCGCGCGATCTCCGCGCCGCCGAGCCGGCCACCGGCCTTCACCTTGATGCCCGCCGCGCCCATGCGCATCGTGCTCTGCACCGCGCGCTTCATGGCGCGACGGAACGAGATGCGCTGCGCGAGCTGCGCGGCGATGTTGTCCGCCACGAGCTGGGCATCCAGCTCGGGACGCTTGATCTCTTCCACGTTGATGCCGACTTCCTTCCCCGTCAGGTGCGCCAGCTCGTCGCGCAGCTTGTCGACCTCGGCCCCCTTCTTCCCGATGACGACGCCCGGACGCCCCGTGTGGAGCGTCACGACGACCTTGCCCGGCTTCCGCTCGATCACGATGTTCGCGATCGCGGCGTGGCCCAGGCGGGCCTTCAGGTACTTGCGGAGCAGCTCGTCCTCACGCAGCAGCGCCGGCAGCTCGCGGCCCGCGTAGTAGCGCGAGTTCCACTGCTTGCTGATGCCGAGGCGAAAGCCGATCGGATTGGTCTTCTGTCCCATTAGCGTCCCACCCTCTCGGCGACCACGATTTCCACGTGGCTCGTCCGCTTCTGAATCGGAGTCGCGCGCCCCTGTGCGGCCGGCATGAACCGCTTGAGCTTCGGCCCCTCGTTGATGATCGCGTGCTTGATGTACAGCGCATCGACATCGAGCGCGGCGTTCGTCGCCCGCGCCGCCTGCTCCGCATTCGCGACGGCGCTCTTCAGCGTCTTCGAGATCTGCTTCGCCGCATGCTTCTTGGAGAAGGTCAGCAGGGCCAGGGCCTCGTTGACGTCCTTCCCGCGGATCTGGTCGATGACCAGCCGCATCTTGTACGGCGACTGCCGCGTCCCGCGCTGGAAGGCGCGGGCCTCGGTCGCCGGCCCGCGGCGCACCGCGGCCGTCTTCTTGGCCGCCGGACGCTTGGCGGCCGTCTTCTTGGTGGCAGGCATCGCTTACTTGCCTCCCTTCGGCGCGCCGGCCTTCTTGTCGACCGGCTTGCCACCCGTGTGGCCGCGGAACAGGCGCGTCGGCGAGAATTCGCCGAGCTTGTGTCCCACCATGTTCTCGGTCACGTAGACCGGGACGAACTTGTTGCCGTTGTGCACGGCGAAGGTGTGGCCGACGAAGTCGGGGAGCACCGTGCTCGCGCGCGACCAGGTCTTGATCACCTTCTTGCTGCCGGACGCGTTCTGCGCGTCGACCTTCTTCGTGAGGGCCTCCTGCACGAAGGGGCCCTTCTTGATGCTTCTCGCCATAGTCGTTGTCCCGGATTACTGCGTGGCCTTACCGCGCTTCCGACCACGGACGATCATCCGCGTCGACGACTTCTTCTTGTTGCGCGTCTTCACGCCTTCCTTCTTGCCCCACGGGCTGACGACGTTCCGTCCGCCGCGCGTCCGACCGCCGTGCGGGTGATCGACCGGGTTCATGACTTCACCGCGAACCTTGGGACGCTGCCCCATCCAGCGGCTCTTCCCGGCCTTGCCCCACGACTCCAGCTCGTGCTCCGCGTTGCCGATCTCGCCGATCGTCGCCAGGCAGCGCATGTGGATGCGGCGCACCTCGCTGCTCGGCAGGCGCAGGGTGACGTAGTCGCCCTCCTTCGCCATGACCTGCGCCGACATGCCGGCGCTGCGGCACATCTGGCCGCCCTTCCCCATCTTGAGCTCGACGTTGTGCACCGCGGTGCCGAGCGGGATCTCGCCGAGCGGCAGGGCATTGCCCAGTCGCACGTCGGTACCCGGGCCGGAGGAGATCACGTCCCCGACCTTGAGCCCCTTCGGGTGCAGGATGTAGCGCTTCTCGCCGTCCTCGTACTGCACGAGGGCGATCCGCGCCGAGCGGTTCGGATCGTACTCGATCTCGCGCACCGTGGCCGGCAGGCCGAGGCGGTTGCGCTTGAAGTCGATGATCCGGTACTTGCGCTTGTGGCCACCGCCGATGCGACGCATCGAGATGTGCCCGTGATTGTCGCGGCCGCCGCTCTTCTTGATCGGCTCGAGCAGGCTCTTTTCCGGCGTCGTCCGCGTGATCTCGGCGAAATCAGAGACCGAGCGGAAACGGCTGCTCTTGGTGACCGGCTTGAATTGACGAATGGGCATGTCCGCTTATCCCTCGAAGATCTCGATCTTGTCGCCGTCGGCGAGCTTGACGATCGCCCGCTTCCAGTGTGGCTTGCGGCCGATGCTCTTCCCCATCCGCTTGTCCTTCCCGCGGTGGTTGGAGGTCCAGACGCCCGTCACCTTGACGCCGAACAGCGTCTGGATGGCCTGGCGAATCTCCAGCTTGTTGGCGTCGACGTGTACCTCGAAGTGGTACTCGCCGCGGTCCTGATAGGCGACCGAGCTCGCTTCGGTGATCAGCGGCCGCACGATGACGCGATGCAGTGTCGGCATCGGCTACTTCTCCTTCTTGGTGGACTTCTTGGCCGGCGCCTTCTTGGCGGCAGCCTTCGTGTCCTTGGCAGCGGCCTTCTTCGCCGCCTTCTTGGCCGTCTTCTTGGCCGCGGTGCCGGCATCGGCCGCCGGACGCGCACGCTTGGCCACCTTGGCCGGCGCCTCCTCGGCGATCGGCTCCAGCGTCGTGCCGAGCGCACCGGCCTCCACGAGCACGACATCCGACCAGAGGATGTGGTACGTGGAGCTGTCGGTGTACGGCATCACGTGCAGGTTCGGGATGTTGCGGCCGCTGAGGAACACGTTCCGCTTCACGCCGTCGGTCAGCACGAGCACCTTCTTGTCCGACACCTCGAGGCGGGCGAGCAGCGCGATCAGGTTCGCGGTGCGCGGCGTCTCGTACGTGAAGGCGTCGATCACCAGGATCGCCCCCTCGTTGGCGCGGGCGTTCAGCGCGCTCTTCTTGGCGAGCGCCCGCGACTGGCGCGGCACGTACTCGTCGTAGGCGCGCGGCGTCGGGCCGAACACGGTGCCACCGCCCACGAAGTGCGGCGCGCGGGTCGAGCCCTGACGGGCGCGGCCGGTGCCCTTCTGCTTCCAGGGCTTCTGGTTGCCGCCGACGACGTACTTGCGGATCTTGGTCGAGGCGTTGCCCTGGCGCTGGTTGGCCATGAAGGCCTTCACCGCCTGGTGCATCACCGGCATGTTGATCGTGCCGTCGAACGTCGCTTCAGGCAGCTGCACCTTTTCGGTGCGCGCCGTGCCGAGCGCCGTGAACGAGGACACGCTGGAGTTCTGGTTGTCTGGCATCGGTTATCCCTGCTTCCGAACGACGACGATCCCGTTCGTCGGGCCGGGAACGGCGCCGCGGACGTAGACCAGATTGCGCTCGGCGTCCACCTTCTCGACCCGCAGGCCGATCTGGGTGACACGCTCGGCGCCGTAGTGACCCGGCATCTTCTTGCCCTTGATGACGCGCGACGGGTCGGTACCCGCGCCGACCGAGCCCGGACGGCGATGCTTCGTGTTGCCGTGCGTGTTCGGTCCGCCGCCGAAGCCCCAGCGCTTCACCACGCCCTGGAAGCCGCGCCCCTTCGACGTCCCGGTGACCTTGACGGTCTCGCCCGGCGTGAAGATGGTGACGTTGATGACGTCGCCGACGTTGTGCTGGGGGATCTCCACCTTTGCATTCCCCTTCTCATCCAACCGAATCGATCGGATGGTCCGGGGAGCGGCATCCAGACCCGCCTTCTTGGCATGTCCGAGCTCCGCGGCCGACGCGCGACGCCCGCGCGGCGTGTGCTCCCCCTTCGCGTTCTCGCGACGGGTGCGCTGCGCACCGGTCCCGAGCTGGAGCGCCTGCATCGTGCTCGTGTTCGTGACGGTGAGCACCGTGTTGGGCTCCGCCTCGATCACCGTGCACGGGATCTGCTGCCCCGCCGCATTGAACAGCTGGGTCATCCCCAGCTTCTTGCCGATCAAACCGATCATGGATTCCTCTGCTGAGTCACTGGCGGCATGCCAGTTGGACTGTGGACTTGCCGGAGCGTCGCTCTGGGGCGAAGTCCTGCTTGAACTGCGGTAGGACGGTGGGACAGCAGGACGGTCGGACCGTCCCGGCGGCTGCCCTCCTGTCCTACGGTCTTACTGCCCTACGGTCCTACGGTCCTGCTGCTCTACTACGAAACCTTGATCTCGACGTCCACGCCCGCCGGCAGATCGAGCTTCGTCAGCGCGTCGACCGTCTGCGCGCGGCTGTCGAGGATGTCGATCACGCGCTTGTGCGTCTTGAGCTGGAACTGCTCGCGCGACTTCTTGTCGACGTGCGGCGAACGGAGCACCGTCCACAGCTGCGTCTTCGTCGGAAGCGGGATCGGCCCGGAGACCTGAGCGCCCGTCTTCTCCGCCGTGCGAACGATGTCGGAGGCTGCCTGATCGATGATGGCGTGATCGAAGGCCTTGAGACGGATGCGGATTCTGCCTGCCATGATGTTTTGCTCGAGAGAGAGTCTGATTGAACTGCTGCAGGACCGTAGGACCGTGGGACCGTAGGACGGTCAGCATTCGGTCCGACCGTCCTGCCGCCCTACCGTCCTACTGCTGTGCTTACGCCAGGATCTTCGCCACGACGCCGGCGCCGACCGTGCGGCCGCCCTCGCGGATGGCGAACCGGAGCCCTTCGTCCATCGCG
>JAQBPZ010000059.1 GCA_028287225.1 Gemmatimonadota bacterium | reverse complement strand
CAGCGCGCTGGGGCCCACCGGCGCGACCGCGGGGATCGCCGCGGCGGAGGCCAGCCTGCAATCGGCGGAGGCGGCGATCGTGCGCGAGCGGCGCGGCGTCTTCGGCATCACCTCGTTCCAGGTGGGGGTGGAATGGGGCGACCCGACCACCGATCCGCCGGACAACGAGAAGCTGTACCTGTTCGGGATCAACATCCCGATCCCGCTCTTCAACCAGAACCAGGGCGGGATCGCGCAGGCGACGGCGGAGCGCGATCGGGCGCGTGCCGAGCTGGCGCGCGTGCGGCTGGAGACCCGGCAGCGGATCGTGGAGGGCTATCGCGAGCTCGCGTCGCTCCGCGTGCGCGTGGCGCGCGACCAGGATCTCGTGGTGCGGGCGCAGCGTGTGGCCGCGAAGTCGCTGACCGCGTACCGGGAGGGCGCGTCGGCGCTGCCCGCCGTGCTCGAGGCGCGGCGCGCGGCGCGCGAGGTGCTCGGCCAGTACATCGATGACCTGACGGCCCTCCTGACGCTGCAGTCCGAGCTCCGGGTGCTCGGCCTGCCCGTCCAACCGCAATGACAGCCATGACCGGAACCCGCGCACGCCGCACCACCGCCCTCGTCGCCACCGCGTGTCTCGCGCTGGCCGGAGGGTGCAAGAAGGCAGATCCCGCGAGTGCGGATTCCACCGCGGCGCCCGTGGTGGCCGCGAAGACGGTGGCCGCCACCGCCGAGCCGTTCACGCACACCGTGTCGGCCATCGGCACGGTGGTCGCGCGGCCGGGGCGGTTCGCGGCGCTGAGCGCGCCGGTCGCGACGCGGATCTCGCGCGTGTACGTCGCGGCCGGGCAGCGGGTGGCCGAGGGACAGCCGCTCGTGGAGTTCGAGCAGGTGGGCTTCAACGCGGCGGCGAGCGGAGCCCAGGCGGCGCTGACCGCGGCCGAGCGGAACTACGAACGGGCGACGCGACTGGCGAACG
The DNA here is from genome assembly GCA_028287225.1 of Gemmatimonadota bacterium. Classification (GTDB taxonomy): domain Bacteria; phylum Gemmatimonadota; class Gemmatimonadetes; order Gemmatimonadales; family Gemmatimonadaceae; genus AG11. The sequence goes on along the minus strand of JAQBPZ010000059.1, from coordinate 8,089 downwards.
AGGGAATCGTGCCGCGCAAGGACGCCGAGCAGGCGGCCGCGGATCTCGGGAGGGCGCGGACCGACGCCGTGACGGCGCGGCGCGCGCAGCAGCTCTCGGTGCTGCGGTCGCCGGTGAGCGGGGTGGTGACGCGGATGGCCGCCGTGCTCGGGGCCGCCGCGGATCCGGCGCAGGTGCTGGTGGAAGTCGCGGACCCGTCGGCGTTCGACGTCGTGCTGTCGCTGGGGCCGAGCGAGGCGGGGGCCGTGCACCAGGGAGCGCGGGTGACGCTGAGCGCGGGAGAGAAGACCGGGGGCGAGTCCATCGGCACCGGGCTCGTGGCATCGGTGGGTGCGTCGCTGGACACCGCGTCGCGCTCGGTGGCGATCCGGGTGACGACGACCTCGACGCGGCGGCCGCTGCGCATGGGGGAGAGCGTGTTCGGCGAGATCGCGACGCAGGTGATCCCGAATGCCGTAGTGGTTCCGGTGGAGGCGCTCGTGCCGGGTGACGAGGTGGGCACGTACCGCCTGTTCGTGGTGGACCGGACGGGCACGGCGATGGGCCGCGACGTGAAGGTGGGGGGGCGCACCGAAACGAAGGCCGAGATCGTGGAGGGGCTGAAGGCGGGCGAGATGGTGGTCACGCAGGGCGCCTTCGCGGTGCAGGACAGCGCCAAGGTGGCACGCCCAACGCCCGCGGCGCCGTGAGCGAGCCCGTGAACGGGGGGGCGCCGCGGCGCGAGGGGTGGAGCGTGGCCGGGATGGTGGGGAGCCAGCGGCGCTTCGTCTACCTGGTGATCGCGCTGCTGTGCACCGCCGGCGTGATGGCGGCGCTGCGGCTGCCGTCGGCCATCTATCCCGAGCTGCAGTTCCCGCGCATCACCATCGTGGCGCAGGGCTCGGCGCTCGGCGCGCGGCAGGTGGTGTTCGCGATGACGCAGCCCATCGAGGAGGCGGTGAGCGTGGTGCCGGGCGTGACGCGCGTGCAGTCGCGCTCGATCCGGGGGGCGAGCGAGATCTCCGTCACGTTCGCGCCGAGCACCGACATGGCGTACGCGCTGCAGCAGACGCAGGCGCGGGTGAACCAGCTCGCGGCGTCGCTCCCGCCGGGCCTGGACGTGCAGGTGGAGCGGCTGTCGCCGTCGCTCTTCCCGATCATCTCCTACAACCTGGAGGGGGGTGCGCCAGCGACGCTGTACGACATCGCGCGCTACCAGATCCGCCCCGTGCTCTCGCGTGTGCCGGGGGTGGGGCGCGTGGACGTGCAGGCCTCGGACGTGCGCGAGATCGAGGTGATCGCCGACCCCGTGCGGCTGGCGGAGCAGGGGACGTCGTACGACGACGTGGCGGCCGCCATCAAGTCGTCGACGGCGGTGAATGCCGTCGGGCGGGTGGCGCAGGACTACAAGCAGTACCTCGTCGTCACCGCGCCGCTGGCGACGTCGGCCGAGGAGATCGGGAACGTGGTGATCGGCCGGAGCGGGCTCCGGGTGCGCGACGTGGCGAGCGTGGAGGTGGGCACCGAGGACCATGTGCGGATCGTGGCCGGCGACGGGCAGCCCGCCGCGCTGCTCAACATCACGCGGCAGGTCGGGGGCAACACCACCGCGATCGCGGACAGCGTGGCGTCGGCCGCGGCGACGCTGTCGAAGTCGCTGCCGAAGGGGATCATCCTCAAGCCCGTGTACGACCAGGCGTCGCTCGTGCGCGACGCCACGAAGTCCGTGCGGGACGCGATGATCATCGGCGCGGTGCTGGCCGTGATCATCCTGTTCATCTTCCTGCGCAAGGGGCGCATCACGGCGATCAGCGCGTCGTCCATCCCGCTGACGCTGGCGATCACGGTGTTCGTGATGTCGCTCGTGGGGCAGACGTTCAACCTGATGACGCTGGGGGCGATGGCGATCGCGATCGGCATCGTGATCGACGACGCGGTGGTGATCAGCGAGAACATCGTGCGGCACCTCGGCTTCACGCCCGATCGCGACCGGGCGATCCGGGAGGCGGTGCAGGAGCTGATCATCCCGGTGACGACGTCGACGATCACCACCGTGGTGGTGTTCCTGCCGCTGCGGCTGCTGCAGGGGGTGGTGGGGCAGTTCTTCGCCGCGCTGTCGATCACGCTGACCATCGCGGTGCTGGTGTCGCTCGTGCTCGCGGTGACGATCATCCCGCTGCTGGCCGAGGCGTTCCTGCAGGCCGATCCGGAGGAGGCGGGGGCGGGGCGTGGCGAGCGAGCGGTCGCGGGGGGCCCCCCCGACAACAGGATCGCGGGTCCGGGAGAAACCGCGTCATCGTTCGAACGTGCCGCGGATCGTCCCCCCGCGCCGCGCGTGCACGAGGGCGGGCGGGGCAGGGTCAAGGGGATGCTCGCCGGCGTCGGCCGCGCCATCGACGCGCTGTCCGAGCGCTACCAGCGCTCGCTCGCGGGGGTGCTGCACCATACGCGGCTGATGCTCGTGGGCGCCGTGCTGATGATCGTGGCCGGCTACTTCGTGTATCGCAGCGTCCCCACGGGCTTCCTGCCGGAGATCGACGAAGGGGCGTTCGTGCTCGACTACTTCAGCCCCGGCGGCACGGCGCTCGTGGAGACCGACCGGCAGGTCCACATCATCGAGCGGATGCTCACCGACCGGAAGCTCTTCCCGGAAATCGAGGGGATCTCGCGCCGCACCGGCGCGGAGCTCGGGCTGTTCGCCACGGAGCAGAACCGGGGCGACATCGTGGTGCGGCTCACGCCGCAGGGTGAGCGGAGCCGCACGAGCCAGGAGGTGATCGACGACGTCCGCGTGCGCGTGGCCTCGGCGGTGCCGCGGATCCGCGTGGAGTTCGTGCAGATCCTCGGCGACGTGATCAACGACCTGGCGGGCGCTGCGCGGCCGGTGGAGATCCGGCTGTTTGGCTCCGACCTGGATGCGCTGGAGGCGTACGCGAAGTCCCTGGAGCCGGAGATGGCAAAGGTCGACGGCGTGGAGGACTTCTTCAGCGGCGTGAGCGAGACCGCTCCCGAGCTGACGATGACGATCAACGCCGCGGAGGCGAACCGCGTGGGGCTCACGCCGGACCAGGTGGCCGCGTCGGTGAACGGCGCGCTGCTGGGGGTGGAGGCCGGCCAGGTGCGGCTGCAGGACCGCTCGATCGGCGTACGCGTACGGGCGCCCGATGCGGTGCGAATGGATGCGCTGCGCCTCGGCGCGCTGCCGGTGGTGATCCCGTCCAGCCGCACGACGGCGCCCCTCTCCGCCATGGCCAGCTTCGAGCCCACCGAGGCGCGCTCCGCGTACACCCGGGAGAACCAGCAGCAGATGATCACGATGACGTCCGACGTGACCGGGTCGCTCGGCACGGTGATGTCCGGGGTGAACGGCGTGCTGGCGAAGCATCCGCCACCGGCGGGGATCCGGATGGAGATCGGCGGACAGTCGGCCGGGCAGTCCGAGGCGTTCAAGTCGCTGCTCACCGTGCTCGCGCTGGCGGTGGCGGCGGTGATCGGCGTGATGGTGCTCCAGTTCCGGTCGTTCGTGGAGCCCCTCGTGGTGCTGGCCGCCGCGCCGATCTCGTTCGTGGGCGCGATGCTGCTGCTGCTCGTCACGGGCACGCCGCTGAACGTGTCGTCGTTCATGGGGCTGATCCTGCTGGTGGGGCTGATCGTGAAGAACGGCATCATCCTGCTCGACTTCACCCATCACTTCATGCTCACCGAGGGCGAGGCGCTGGAGCCCGCCCTGCTCGAGGCGGGCCGGGTGCGACTGCGCCCGATCCTCATGACGACGCTCTGCACGCTGTTCGGCCTGCTGCCCCTGGCGCTCGGGCTCGGCGCAGGGAGCGACATGCAGCGGCCGCTCGCGCTCGCGGTGATCGGCGGACTGGCGCTGTCCACCCCCATCACCCTGTACCTGGTGCCGACCTTCCTCGTCGCGGTGCGCGGCCGGGACTACCGGCTGCCGGCCTCTGCAGCGGCCGGCGCCGCGAACGCGAATCCGGCAAGCACCTCCCTTGCACAGAGGCCTGCATGACCACGCACGCGCTGGTTGACGTACACCATGAGGGAACGATGGAAGTGACGCAGTTGAAGGACGGGCAGAGGCTGCCCACGGACGGCACGATGGCACCCGCGACGAAGACGCCGTGATGCGAGTTCTCCAGGCGGCGACCGTCCTCGCCATGACGCTGGGCTCCGCGGTGGCCCCGGCGCTGGGCGCGCAGTCCGCGCCGGGCGATACCGTGGTCATCCCCGACCGGCAGCTCTTCCACCGGTCGGACCTGTACGTGGCGGGCGCCTTTGCGCTCGCCACCGTGGCGCTGCTGCCCGCGGACCGGCATCTCGCCGAGCTGGCGCGCGACGAGGATCTGCTGGCGAACGGCTCCCTGAAGAAGCTCTCGCGCGACGTGCGGTTCTTCGGAGGGCCGGGCCCGTTCATCATCGGAGGCACGATGTACGCCGTCGGCCGCCTGGGACACGTCCCGCGCATGGCCGAGCTGGCGCTGCACGGCACGGAGGCGGTGGTGGCCGGCTCGACGGTCGCGGGCGTCATCAAGGTCCTGGCCGGACGGAACCGTCCGTACGTCTCGAACGACGCGAGCCCGCACGACTTCTCGTTCCTGCGCGGCTTCAAGAGCGACTCGGCGAAGTCGTTCCCCTCGGGCCATGCCACGGCCGCATTCTCGGCGGCGGCGGCCGTGGTGGCAGAGACGCACGAATGGTGGCCGAAGTCCACCTGGTACGTGGCGCCGATCATGTTCGGCGGGGCCACGGCGGTGGGGCTCTCGCGCATGTACGACAACCAGCACTGGGCGAGCGACGTGGTGATGGGCGCCGCGATCGGCACCTTCGCGGGGCTGAAGACCGTGCGCTTCAACCACACCCACGCCGGCAACAAGATCGACCAGGTGCTGCTGGGCGCGCGCCTCGTGCCGACGCCGAACGGGACGGCCGTCGGGTACTCGCTGAAGTTCTGAAGCTGTAGGACGGTAGGACGGTAGGACTGAAAACGTTTGTCGGTTTTCTGTTTGTCGGTTCACGGCCGGCCTCGGGACGCAGGGGCTGACCGGGGGCTGGCCGAAAACCGATAAACCGGAAACTGAAAAACTTCCCGCCGTCCTACGGTCCTACTTCTTCGCGAACAGGTGCGCGAACTGGCCGTAGCCTTCGGCTTCCAGCTTCGCGGCCGGGATGAAGCGCAGGGACGCGCTGTTCATGCAGTAGCGAAGGCCGGTCGGCTTCGGTCCGTCGTCGAACAGGTGTCCGAGGTGCGAGTCGGCGTGCGCCGAGCGGACCTCGGTGCGCGACATGAGGAACTTGCGGTCCGTCTTCGTCTTCACGTTGTCCTTGACGAGCGGCTGCGTGAAGCTGGGCCAGCCCGTGCCCGACTCGAACTTGTCGAGGGAGCTGAAGAGCGGCTCGCCGGAGACGACGTCGACGTAGATGCCCGCCTCGTGGTTGTTCCAGTACTCGTTGTTGAAGGGCGACTCGGTGCCCTCGTGCTGGGTGACCTTGTACTGGATGGGCGACAGCTTCTGCTGCAGCTCGCCGTCGGACGGCTTCTTGTAGGAATCGGACACCTTGTACTCTCCTTTCGCGGCGCGGACAGGCGATTGTGCAGAGGCAGCAGTCGCGCTGCCGAGGGTCAATGCAGTCATGGTTGCAAGCAGCAGGGCGCGATGCGCGCCAGCCGATCGGTTCGACATCGGAACACTCCAGATCACGGGATACCGGCGCGGACCCGACGCGGGCATGCTCAGTCTATACTCGCCAACCACCCGAACAGTGCCCGGAGGCACCATGCCGACGCAATCATGGAGGTCACGAATGGTCCGCCAGCCCGCAATGGCCGGGGGGGCAGGCCCGTTCGGAGCCTCCAGTCGAGCTCGCCGTGACCTGCATCGTGACGTGCATTCCTGACTGGACGGTGCCATGATTGCAGCTTGGCACGCCGCTCGACCGACCGGCCGCTGGTTCGTCCATCCTCCGATCCCACAGGATATCCGATGACTCCCTTCCGCACGTTTCTGGTTGCTGGCAGCCTGATGCTGCTCGGCGCATCGACCCTGTCCGCGCAGGCGGGCCGCGTCACATGCACCGATGGCAGCGCGTCGGCCGGCGGCCGCGGTGCCTGCTCCGGGCATGGCGGCATCATGACCGCGGCCATGAAAGCGAAGATCGCGGCCGATGCGAAGACCGCCCGGAAGGCCGAGAAGGTGGCAGCCGCCAAGGTGAAGGCGGATGCGAAGGCGGCAAAGGTGGACGCGAAGGCCGACACGCGGATGGCGAAGGCGGACGCGAAGACGCAGCGCGACGACGAGCACGAGGCGCGCGGCGCGACGGCGGAATGCAAGGATCACACGTACTCGCACGCCGCTTCCCACCAGGGTGCGTGCTCGCGCCACGGCGGCGTCGCGAAGTTCCTCACCGGCAGGTAGACGGGACCGCATGCACGGAGGGGGCGAGAGAACTTCTCCCGCCCCCCTCCGTGCGTGTCGGCAGGTCAGTCGGCGTTCCGCTGGACGGGGTCCGACGGGGATGTCCAGGTGGACACGTTCACGTCCACCGGCAGCTTGATGTTCGCGACCGCTCGGCCGACGTCGATGAGGCCCTGCCAGACGCCGGCGAAGGTGAACCCGACGTCCTGCGGCGCCTTGCCCTCGTCGAAGCCGCGGCCACTCGCGATCCAGATGCGTGGCGCGTCGGTGACGCCGGCGGCGGCGAACTCCGCCTTGAGGTCGTCATGCACGACCTGCGCGTTCCATGCGTGCACGTACACACCCGGCAGGTAGCGGCCATCCTGGAGGACCCGGCGGGCCCACGCGCGATAGTAGTCGCGCATGACCGACGGCATCTTCTCCATGCGCTCGATGTCGAGGAAGATGACCGACTTCGGTGCGAACCCTTCCCTGAGCGTCACCGCGATGGCGTCGTTGCCGTCGGCGGTGCCGCGGTCGGCGGAGATGAAGTCGGCGTTGCACGTCGCCTTCGACTTCGCGAGGGCCGCCGCCTGTTTCGCCGAGAGGGGCTTCGGCGTGCGCCCCCAGGTCTGCTGCCCGACGTAGATGACGGCGAGCCCCCAGCCCATGTCGGTGAGCAGCTGCCGCTTCCCGGTCCACGACGCGTCCTTGTGGCAAGGCGAGGGCAGGTAGTATCCGACCCATCGGTACGGCGCGCCGGGCGCCTCCTTCCAGGCGCGCATCGTCCTGTCGCCGGGATAGGTGTGCGTGTCGAAGCCCAGGTGCTTCCCGTCGAGCTGCTCATTGGCCAGAGGGGCATCCTGGCCGGTGACCGCGGCGGCCACCTGGGCGACCGACGCCGCCGCGTTGGCGACCGCGCTGGGTTCGGTGGAGGCCTTTCCGCAGCCGATCGCCAGCGCAGTCGTCGCGATCAGTGCGACAACGATACGGCGGAGGGAGAGAGGGGAGCGGCGGGGCATGTCGACATATCTATGCAACTGTCGTACTTGGGTTCCATTCGTGCCCACCGGACGGCGTCCGAGCAAACTGCAACTGCTTCAACGCAGAGGACGCAGAGGGGAACAGCCTCAACGCAGAGGGCGCAGAGGGGAACAGCAAGGACGCAGAGGACTGCCGCTCAGACATTCCCCTCTGTGCCCTCCGTGTCCTCTGTGGTAAAACGCCCTTGAAAAGCATTTTACCACGGAGGACACGGAGGGCACGGCGGGGAAAATGCACTCCTCCGCGTCCTCTCCTTTTTCTCTGCGCCCTCTGCGTTGAAGCAGGTGAAGCAGGTGAAGCAGTTGGAGCAGATTAAGCAGTTGGCCCGACGATCAGCGCGCGGCGGGCTGTCGTGCGGCGGCCAGCCTGTCCAGCTCATTCACGAGCCGACGGCCCACCGAGGTCCAGTCGTAGCGCGCCTGCGCGGTGCGGCTCAGCACGTCCTTGTAACGCACGCCGAACCTGAGGGCGCGGCCGACGTTCACGACGATGTCGTTGACCGTGTTGAGCGGGTCGATCTTCATCGCGTCGGCGATCTCCGTGGGGAACAGCTCGGCGATGGCGTCGATGCTCGCCTTCATGCCGCCGAAGTAGGTGCCGAGCGGGAAGCAGCCGCTCGCGAGCGCCTCGAGGAACACGAGCGGGCCCGCCTCCTTGACGATCGA
>JAQBPZ010000028.1 GCA_028287225.1 Gemmatimonadota bacterium | reverse complement strand
CCCCTGCGGCCGGTCGCGGCGCGAGTCGGAGACCGGCACGCCGGCGAAGGGGTCGGCGCCGGCCGCGCCGGTGTCGCGACCCGATGGCGGTCGGACGCGGACCTTTCTCGGCTTCTTCGCGCGCCCTCGGGTGCGGGCGCTGTCGGCGACGGCGATCTGATGGTCGAGGGCCCCGGCTTCGGCCGGCGTCGGGGCCGGCGGGGCGCCCGCGCGGACGACGCGGACCGCGCCGCCCAGCAGGATCACGAAGACGAGGAAGGCGAGCGCCTTCTGTTCGGAGGGAGTCGGCATGGGCGCAAGTTCGCCCGCGCCGGCGGGCGCGCGTCATCGATCGAGCGCGGGGAGGGGCAAAAGAAAAACGAGTAGCGAGTAACGAGTAACCTGCAGGGCGGCGTCCCGAGCGGATGTCATCCCGCAGCCGCAGGCTGTCGGGACCTTGCATCCCGACAGAGTGGCTGGCCCATCCGCCGGGATGGAGGGTCCCAACGCGCGGTGCGCGTGGGATGACCTCCGCCCGGGACGCCCCTCGACTTACTCGCTACTCGCTACTCGTTACTCGTTACTCGTTACTCGTTACTCGTTACTCGTTCTTCAATACGTATCCATCAGCAGCGAGAGCGCCACGTCGCCGACGATCTGGAGGCTCTGCTGGGAGATCTTGTCGATCGTGTCCTGCAGGGTGTGGTGGTAGCTGGGGCTCGCGTGGCCGTCGGGCGTGGGGGGGCCGTAGTCCAGGTCGATCACGTCGATGACGCGGAGGCCGCGCTCGATGAGGGGCACGTGGTCATCGGTGACCTCGTAGCCGCCCGTCGGCAGGAAGTAGCGGCTGTAGCCGAGGTCGGCGGCGCGCTGCCAGACGCGCGAGACCACCTCGGGAGCGGCGCTCAGCGAATGTGATTCCTGGAGGATGTTGAGGTCCTTGTCCGCGATCATGTCCCAGAGCACGCCGAAGATCGGGCGGTAGTCCGGCGTGGGGAGGTGGCTCGCGAAGTACTGGGAGCCGAGCAGCACGTCCGCGTACGGCGGGTCGAAGCTGGCGCCGTAGTCCTCGCCATCCACGAACAGCAGGTCCACGCCGACCGTGGGGGGCGCCTTCCTGAGCGCATCGCCGATGGCCACCAGGAGGGCGACGCCGGCCGCGCCGTCGTTCGCGCCGGGAATCGGGGTGCCGCGATTGCCGAGGACGGGGTCCTCGTCGGCGGTGGGCCGCGAGTCCCAGTGCGTGACGTAGAGGATGCGCTGGGTCGCCTTCGGGTTCCAGCGGGCGAGCACGTTCCGCAGGGGGATCGAGTCGCCCTTCAGGGTCCGGTGCATCCAGCGCTGCTCCACCACCGTGTCGGCGCGCGCCTTCATCATGGTCACGATCCAGTCGCCGGTGCGGGTCCAGCCGGCGCTGCCGGGGACGCGGGGCCCGAAGGCGAGCTGCGTCCGGGTGTAGTCCATCGCTGCCGCGGCGTCGAACGCGGTCCTGGGCCGGGTGGCGCCCGGCAGCCGGTCGCAGCCGGCGGCGAGCGGGAGGAGGGCCAGGAGCAAGGTGAACATCCGCACGAGCGAACCTCGACGAGCGTGAGCGTGACCGGGGAGCGGGACCGGCGGATGGCCGCGGCGGCCGGGCGACTGGGACTAAGACAAGCTACGGAAATGCCCGGAGCGATGGGCCCGCTGCGGGGTACCCCTGGCACCACGGTCCGGGCGCGCGGGTCCGAAGCGCGCGGCGGACCGAAGGAAAGACTTGAATTTCGGTGCGCCGGAGGCGGAATTTACACCCTGCGGCGCGCGCTACAACTCCGTGCGAATGTTGAAGTTCCGCGTGCGACCGGACAATCGGATCCCGATTTGAAGATCATCAGCAAGTATGTGCTCAGGGAGCATGCCGGCCCGCTGACGTTCGCGCTCACCGCGCTGACGTCGCTCATGCTGCTCAACTTCATCTCTCGGCAGTTCGGCGAGCTGGTGGGAAAGGGGCTGTCGTGGGGGGTGATCGGCGAGTTCTTCCTGTTGTCGATCCCCTTCACCGTCGCACTGACGGTGCCGATGTCGGTGCTGGTGGCGGTGCTCTATGCCTTCAGCCGGCTGGCCGCGGAGAACGAGGTCACCGCGCTCAAGGCCAGCGGCGTGAGCCCGTGGCGCATGGTGGCGCCGGCGATCGGCGGCGGGCTGGTGTGGTCCATCGGGCTGCTCGCGTTCAACGACCAGGTGCTGCCCCGCGCGAACCACCGGCTCAAGGTGCTGCAGGACGACATCTCGCAGACCAAGCCGACCTTCCTGCTGAAGGAGCAGGTGATCAACACGATCGCCGAGGGGAAGCTCTACCTCAAGGCGGGGAAGATCGACCACAGCGGGGAGTCCGGCCGGATGAAGGAGGTCGTGATCTACGACCTGTCGGACCCGATGCGCCGCAAGACGATCTACGCGGACGCGGGGCGGATCATGATGGACGCCAACCGCACCGACATCAACCTCGACCTGTACCGCGGGCAGATGCAGGAGGTCTCCACGGAGACGCCCGGCCAGCTGGACCGGTTGTTCTTCAAGCACGACCGCATCCGGATCCGCGACGTGACGCGCGACTTCAAGAAGACGGAGAGCGATTCCGCCTCCAAGGGCGACCGCGAGATGGGGATCTGCGAGATGCAGAACCGGCTGCGCATCGCCGAGGGGGCGTACCGGCTCGCGCGGCGGGATTACGACGCGGTGGCCAACGCGCCGGAGCAGCTGCCCTACGCCCCCTCCATGAACCGCGAGGCGGCCATGGCGGCGCCGGACCCGGGCGGGATCGGCTGGGTATACTGCAGCGTGCTCCGCAGCCTCCTCAGGGTGAAGGAGGCGCACGCCGAGGGGCTGCCGCCTCGTGCGGCGGCCGCGGATACGGTACCGGTGCGGGACACGGCGGCGCGTGACACGGCCGCGCGTGACAGCGCGACGCGTGCGCCGACCGCGGACTCCTCGGCCCGGGCGCGGCGGCAGCTCCGCGCCGAGGTCGCCCGCCGCGACAGCCTGCACAAGGCGATGATGGCGGGGATCGCGTCACCGCGCAGCGGTGCACCGATGTCCGCAGGAACGCAGTCGCCCGTGCGTGGTGCGGCGCCGGCGCCCGTTCCCGTGGTGCCTCCGGTGGGCGGGGCCGCGGACCGGCCGACGACGGTGACGCCGAGCACGGCGAAGCTGATGCCCACCACCGACATCGGCGACGTGCGCACGATGGAAGCCAGGGTCCGGCTGGACATGGCGACGAAGACGCGCAACCGGTACGAGATCGAGATCCACAAGAAGTTCTCGCTCGCGGCGGCCTGCCTGATCTTCGCCGTGCTCGGCGCCCCGCTCGCGGTGCGCTTTCCGCGCGGCGGCGTGGGCCTCGTGCTCGGCGTGAGCCTGCTGGTGTTCGCGCTGTACTACGTGGGGCTGATCGGGGGCGAAGCGCTGGCGAACGAGGGAAAGGTGCCCCCGTTCTGGGCGATGTGGGGAACGAACGTGCTCCTCACCCTGGTCGGCGTCGTGCTGCTGTTCCGCATGGGCAAGGACCAGAACACCGGGCGTGGGGGCGGGTGGTCGGACCGCGTGGACCGGATCAAGCTGTGGTTCGGGCGCGGCCCGCGACCCGGCCGCACGGCGGGAGGCGCATGATGGGACGCCTCGTGCGGCCGCTCGACCGCTACGTCTTCGGCGAGTGGGTGAAGATCTTCTGCTCCACGGCGCTGGGACTGCCGCTGCTGCTGATCATCATCGACCTCACCGACCACCTGCCGCAGTACCTGAGCCGCAACCTGCCGCGGGCGGACATCGCGCTGAGCTACGTCTACTGGATGCCGCAGTCGATGTTCATGGCGCTGCCGGCGTCGGTGCTGTTCGCGACGGTGTTCGCGATCGGCAACTTCACGCGGCATTCGGAGATCACGGCAGCGAATGCGTCCGGGATCAGCTTCTACCGGTTCATCGCGCCCATCATGCTTGGCGCGCTGCTCGCCACGGGACTGGACCTGCTGATCGCGGAGGTGGTGCCGATCACCGACGCGCGGCGCCAGGTGCTGCTCCAGGAGGACAAGGCGCAGTCGGGCACGCAGCGCGGCAACTTCGCCTTTGCGGCCGAGTACGGGCGCGTGTACAAGGCGCAGGGGCTGGACGTCGCCCAGGGCACGCTCGACCACGTGCAGATCGAACGAAAGGGAAGCGGGCCGGATTACCCGACCGTCCTGGTCTCGTCGCGCGGCGGCCGCTGGGACGCGGGGCAGCAGCGGTGGACCCTCGAGGCGGGCGAGATGCACATCATCAACGACAGCACGCCGAGCGCGGCGTGGAGCTTCGCGCAGATGCAGGACCTTCGCATGACCGAGCGCCCCATCGAGCTGATGGCGAGGCCGCGGAGCCCCAACGAGATGGGGTTCCGCGAGCTGTCGCGATTCATCCGGTCGCTGGAGCGATCCGGTGGCGACGCGAACGTGCTGCGCGTGGAGCGGATGCTGAAGATCGCGATCCCGGTGACCTGCCTGGTGATCGCGATGTTCGGCGCGCCCCTTGCCACGAGCACGCAGCGCGGCGGCACGGCGTACGGCATCGGCGTGAGCCTCGCGACCACCATCACCTTCCTCATGCTGATCCAGCTCACCAAGGCCGTCGGCGGCAAGGCCCTGCTCCCCCCTGACGTGGCGGCGTGGGTGCCCAACATCCTGTTCGGGATCGTCGGGATCGTGCTCCTGGCCCGCGTGCGCCGTTGAGCGAGCTCGATCGGCCGCTCGGAATGGGCGGCGGGCGCGAGACGGAGCAGTATCCCGTCGTCCAGCGCACCGGCATCCGGTTCTTCCGCCGCATCACGCGCGGGTTCATCGGGGTGTTCCGGCAGGTGGGGGCGCGCGGCTACTTCCTGCGCGACGTAGGGCGCGCGTTCGGCGATCCGGCGACGTTCGTGCCCGAGACGATCCGCCAGATGCGGTTCATCGGCGTGGAGTCGGTGCCGCTCACGGTGATCGTCGCGGCGTTCATCGGCGGCGTCATCGCGATCCAGGTGCGCTACCAGCTGTTTCCGGGGGTGCAGCTCACCATCATCGGGCTGTCGGTGCGCCTCATGCAGGTGCTGGAGCTCGGCCCCCTGCTGACGGGGCTCGTCCTGACGGGCCGCGTGGGCGCCCGGATGACGGCGGAGATCGGGACGATGCGCGTGACCGAGCAGATCGACGCGCTGGAGACGCTGTCGTACGACCCGCTGGCGTTCCTGATCGTGCCGCGCATCCTGGCCTGCCTGCTGATGCTGCCGTGCCTCGTGGTGCTCGCGGATGCGACGGGGCTGTTCAGCGGGTACCTGGTGTCGGTGTACGCCACGAAGGTGACGAAGCAGGACTACATCGCCGGCGTGCGACTCGGCTTCGGCACCTTCCAGGTCGTCTACTCGTTGTTGAAGGCGACGCTGTTCGGCGCGGCGATCTCGGTGGTGTGCTCGTACGAAGGCTTCGTGACGGAGGCTGGCGCGGAGGGCGTCGGCCGCGCGACGGCGAAGGCCGTGGTGATCACGTCGGTGGCCATCCTGATCCTCGACACGTTGACGGCGGCGCTCCTCGCCCCTTACCTACAGTCATGAAACGGCGCGACGAAGTCCTGGTTGGAGTGTTCCTCACGGCGGCGGTGGCCATCGGCCTGCTCGGCACCCTGTGGCTGGTGCGCGGCGGCCTGTCGTCGGGCTATCCGCTCTACACGAAGTTCGCCTGGGGGCAGAACCTGAAGCCCGGGCAGCCCGTGCTGCTGGCCGGCGTGAGCGTGGGCGCGGTGGCCGACGTCAAGCTGCGCGACGACGGCTACCTCGACGTGTTCCTCCGCGTGAACGACGACGTGAAGGTGCCGCGGAACTCGCTGGCGAGCGTGAAGCCGATCGGCATCTTCGGCGACGCGGCGATCGCGCTGACGCCGTCGGGGCCGAGCAAGGAGGTGTTCGCGCCGGGCGACACGGTCAAGGTCGGACCGGCCGACACCGACATCCAGGCGATCATGAACAAGGTGGACTCCATCGCCGGCACGGTGCAGGTGATGACGAAGACCATCAACGCGGAGCTGTTCGCGTCGGGGGGGATGAAGGACATGCGTCGCACGATGGCGAACGCCGCGACGGTGTCGGCGTCGGCCGCCCAGCTCTCGGCGCAGCTGACCGCGATCGCCGCGGAGCAGAACCGCAACCTCACGCTGACGATGGCGTCGTTCCGCCGCGCGGCCAGCGCCGTGGACTCGGCGAAGATCGACTCGACGCTGGCGAACTTCCGCACGTCGAGCGCGAGCCTCACGCGCATCGCGTCGAACCTGGACTCGACGAGCCGCCGCGCGAACGCGCTGCTCGGCGGAATCGAGCGCGGCGAGGGGAACGTGGGCAAGCTGATGCGGGACACCCTGCTCTACGCCGACCTGCGCGGGCTGGTGACGCAGGCGGATTCGGTGCTCGCGGACCTGAAGAAGAACCCGCGCAAGTACATCAACCTGAGCATCTTCTAGCCCCCTCCCGCGAGGCACGAGCTTCAACGCAGAGGACGCAGAGGGACAAGAGAGAGGGCGCAGAGAAACCGGCAACGGTTCTCCTCTGCGCCCTCTCTGCTTCCTCTGCGCCCTCCGCGTTGCAGCGGTCGACGCCGCGCTTACCGAGTCGTCGCGGTGGCGCGACCGACCGTCAGGAAGTACACCGGAATGCCCAGCAGCACCACGCCGAGGACGCCGAGGGTCTGCCAGCGGCTGGAGGAGTCGATGATCGCGTTGCCGAGCAGGAAGAACGACGCGAGGATGAAGAGGGCGGGGACCACGGGGTAGAGCGGCACCTTGAAGGGCGGGTCGTAGTCGGCACGCCGGCGCAGCACGAAGATCGCCGCGACGGCCAGCGCGTAGAACGGCACGATGGCCGTGACGAAGGTGTCGGCGAGCTGCTCGAAGGTGCGGAGCAGCACGAACACGACGCCCAGCCCGGTGGTCAGGAGGATGGAGACGTACGGCGTGCCGTACTTCGGGTGCACCGCGGCCACCTTGCGGAAGAAGAGGCCGTCGTCGGCCATCGCGAAGAAGATGCGCGGCGCCGTGAGCAGGGTGCCGTTGAGCGTGCCGAAGGTGGAGAGCATCACCGTGACCGCCACGAGGATCACGCCGGGTGCCCCGATGAGGCGGTGCGCGACGTCGGCGGCGACGAGCCGCGAGTGACGGA
>JAQBPZ010000010.1 GCA_028287225.1 Gemmatimonadota bacterium | reverse complement strand
CGCTGATGGTGGCGCGCGCGGCGGGCGGCCATGGCGACCCGCGCATCGTGCTCATGGCAGGCGTGGTCGTGGGCGCCTTCGCGAACGCCGCCATCATGGTGGCGCTCGCCAACGTGGATGCCAGCGTGATCCGCGGCGCCCTCTGGTGGATGATGGGGTCCGTGGCCGACGCCAACTGGACGCAGGTGCGGATGCTCGCGCCGTACGTGGTGGTGGGCGTGGCGACGCTCGTGTTCCTCGGCCGCGCGATCGACGTGCTGGCGCTCGGTGAGGACGCCGCGGCGGGGATGGGCGTGGACGTGGCGCGGCTGTCCATCGCCGTGTACGTCGCGGCGGCCCTGCTCGCCGCGGGCACGGTGGCGGCCGCGGGGCTGGTGGGATTCATCGGGCTGCTCGTGCCACACCTCGTGCGGATGGCGGGAGCGCGGACGCATCGCGCGGTCATCGGTGGTGCGGCACTCGCCGGGGCTGCGCTGGTGGTGGCGGCGGATCTCGTCGCGCGCGTCGCCCTGCCGCCCGCGGAGCTGCCCCTCGGCGCCGTGACGGCGATCATCGGGGTGCCCTTCTTCCTGGCGCGCCTGCGGCGGCTCGCATGATCGGCTTCCGCGATCTCGTCGTGCGCTACCCGCGCCGGCCCGCCGCCGCGCTCGACGGCGTGTCGTTCGACGCGGCGCGCGGGCGGCTGACCGCCGTGGTGGGGCCCAACGGAAGCGGAAAGAGCACGCTGGTGCGCGCACTCCTCGGCCGCGTCGCCATCGGCGGCGGATCAGTGCGACTCGACGACGCCGATCTCGCCGGAGGCGTGCGGAAGGAGATCGCCCGTCGAGTGGCCGTCGTCACGCAGCGGGAGGAGCCCGCGTTCCCGCTGGCGGTCCGCGACTACGTGATGCTCGGCCGCTATCCGTACCTCGGCATGTGGCGCGGACCCTCGGCCGCCGACCGCGCCGCCATTGCGCGCGCGGTGGAGGTCACGGAGATCACCCAACTGCTGGACCGGTCCGTGACCGAGCTCTCGGGCGGTGAGTGGCAGCGCGTGCGCCTCGCGCGCGCGGTCGCGCAGGGCGGGGAGGCCATCGTCCTGGACGAGCCCACGTCCTTCCTGGACATCGCGCACGAGATGGCCGTCTTCGAGCTGCTGAGCCACCTCGCCACCCATGGCATGGCGGTCCTGCTGGTGAGCCACCAGCTCAACCTCGTCGCCCGCTTCGCCGACCAGATGGTGCTGCTGCACCAGGGCCGCGTCGCGGCCAGTGGTGCACCCACAGCCGTCATGCAGGGCGCCATCCTCGAGCGCGTATACGACTGGCCCCTCGTCGTGACCCGTGACCCCGCAGTGGGCGCACCCGCGCTCGTTCCCCTTCGGGTGCGCCCGCGCGCCTGATGAGATGTCTCCTTCACCCCACCTGTCTCCCTCCATGCACTCCATGATCCTCGTACGCGCATCCTCGCTTCTCCTTGCACTGGCGGCACTGCCCTCCATCGCGGTCGCCCAGCGCGTGGCGCGCGACACGGCGCGCGTCGCGCCGCTCGTCGTCACGGCGACGCGGTCGCCACTCTCGGCGGAGCGCACGCCGGCCACCGTGACGGTGCTCACGGGCGCGCAGCTGCGTGCCGAAGGGATCACGACCGTCAGCGAGGCGCTGCGGCAGGTGCCCGGGTTGTCGCTCGCGCAGACCGGATCGTACGGCGGGGCGACGTCGCTGTTCATCCGCGGCGGCGAGAGCCGCTTCACGAAGGTGCTGATCGACGGCGTGCCCGTGAACGAAGCGGGGGGCGGGTTCGACTTCTCGGCGCTCACCACGGACAACATCGAGCGCATCGAGATCGTCCGCGGCGCCGCGAGCGTGCTGTACGGCTCCGACGCCATGGCGGGCGTGGTCCAGCTGTTCACGCGACGCGGGGCGACGGGCACGCGAGGCGAGCTGTCGGCGCGCGGGGGAAGCTTCGGCTCCTACGACGTGGATGGCGCGGTGCGCGGCTCCGGTGAGGCGGTCGACTATTCGCTGGCTGGTGCACGGCACCGCACGCAGGGGTTCCAGGCGTTCAACAGCGGGTTCCGCGACGACGTCGCCAGCGCGCTCGTCGGCTTCGCCCGCGGCGCGGCGGACGGGCGCGTGTCGTTGCGCTACCGTGATGCCGAGTTCCACTATCCCACTGACGGGAGCGGGCTGGTGGTCGACAGCAATGCGGTGCGGCGGGAGAGCCGCCTGGCCGCCGGACTGGACGGTGGCTATCGCCTGACGCGCGCGCTCGAGATGCGCGTGGCGCTCGCGTCGAACGACGTGCACGGCGTGTCGGACAATCAGCCGGACAGTCGCGGAGACAGCACGGGCTACTACTATACCTCCGCGGACCGCTCGCGCCGGCGCAGCGGCGACCTCCGCTTCACGCTGGACCTGCCCGCCGCGACACGCCTGTCGCTGGGCGGGACGGTGGAGCGCCAGTGGCAGGAGGCCGGCACGGTCAGCAACTTCGGTAACACGCCCAGGAGCAGCCACGCTCGCCGCACGAGCGCGGCATACGCGCAGGTGCTGCTCGCGCCGGCCGACGCGTACACCATCACCCTTGGCGGGCGATACGAGCACAACGAGCGGTTCGGCGACTTCGCGACCTGGCGCGCCGCCGGCAGCGTGTCGCCTGCAGCGGGCACGCGGCTCCACGCCAGCCTGGGCACCGCGTTCCGCGAGCCGAGCTTCCTCGAGAACTTCGGCTGCTGCGGCTTCGTGCACGGAAATCCGGACCTGAAGCCGGAGCATGCGCTGAGCGTCGACGCCGGCATCGAGCAGGACCTCGCGCCGTGGGCCACCGTGGGGGCCACCGTGTTCAACAACTCGTTCCGTGACCTGATCGACTACCAGTACGCGCCGTCGGGGCCCGACTACCGCAACGTGGCGCGCACGCGGACTCGCGGCGTGGAGGTGCAGGGCAGGGCGCAGCTTCCGGCGGGGATGCACGCGGACGCCGCCTTCACCTACCTGGATGCGCGCGTCGTGGATCCCGGCACCGGCACCACCGCGACGGCGCTGTTCGTCCGCGGCGCGCGACTGCTGCGCCGTCCGGTGCACACCATGAACGCAGGACTCGGCTACCGCGCGACCCGCGGCGGCGTGGACGTTCGCGCCCTGCGCGTGGGCACGCGTGAGGACAACTACTTTGCGCCCGACTTCAAGGCCAGCCACGTGACGCTGCCGCCGTACACGCGGGTGGACCTCTCCGGCGAGCTCACTCTGGTTCCCGCGGTGGCGCATCGCGAGGTCGTCGCGACCCTGCGCGTGGAGAATGCCCTGGATGCGTCCTACACCGAGGTGGCGGGCGCGAACTACGACTTCCGGCAGGGTGCGCTGCCCAGCACGGGCTACCGGGCCGCGCCGCGGCGTGTGCTGGGAGGCCTGCGCGTGGCGTTCTAGCTATCTTCCATGAATGCCCCTTCTCGCGACCGAAGCGGTCGTCCTGCACGCCTTCGACTATCTCGAATCGTCGCGCATCCTGCGCCTCGTCACGCGCGATGGGGGCGTGCGGAGCGCCCTGGCGAAGGGGGCACGGCGCTCGTCGCGGCGGTTCGGCAGCGCGGTGGACCTGTTCGCGCAGGGCAGCGCACAGCTGTACGTGAAGCCGGGGCGCGACCTCGACACGCTCAGCGCCTTTGACGTGACGGCGTCGCGCGCAGCGATCGCGGGTGACCTCGGGCGCTTCGCCGGCGCGTCGGCCATCGCGGAGCTGACGCTCCGGTTCGGGCGCGATGCCGCCGACAGCTCGCTGTACGACGCCGTGGTCGCCGCGCTCGACAACCTCGCGACCGCGCCCGCCGAGGCGGCGCTTGCCACCACGCTGGCCGGCGCCTGGCGCATCGTGAGCGAGCTGGGGTTCGCCCCGGCGCTCGACATCTGCGGCGACTGCCACGCCCCGCTCGACGCGGCGGCGACGGTGATGTTCAGCCACCGCGCCGGCGGCGCGCTCTGCACCCGATGCGGCCGCCTGGCGCCGGCCGGCCGTGTGCTCCCCCCCGTGGCACGCGATGCGCTGCGCCACTTCCTGGAAGGCGACGCCGGCGTGCCACTCGACGACGCTTCGTCGCGCGCGCACCAGCGACTGCTTCGCGAGTTCCTCGGCGAGCATCTCACCGACGGACGCCCGCTCCAGGCGATGGTGCTGTGGGAGGAGCAGCGGTGGTAGGCAGAAAAACGAGTAACGAGTAACGAGTGACGAGTAACGAGTAACGAGTAACGAGTAACGAGTAACGAGTAACTGTCATCCTGCTCGAGCGCAGCGAGGGTCAGGGTCTTCTATCCCGATCGTGGAGCCTGCCTCCGGCGCATGGAGAGAAGATCCTGACCGGCCCTGTGGGCCAGCAGGATGACAGCCGCCCGGGATGCTCCTCTTACTCGTTCCTCGTTACTCGTTATTCTTCTCCATGATCCTCGGCACCGCCGGCCACATCGATCACGGCAAGACGCGGCTCGTGCACGCCCTGACCGGCGTGGACACGGACCGGCTGCCCGAGGAGAAGCGGCGCGGGATCACGATCGATCTCGGCTTCGCCCCGCTCGCGCTCGGTGAGGTCGGAACGGTCGGTGTAATCGACGTACCGGGCCACGAGGCATTCGTGCGCACGATGGTCGCCGGCGCCACGGGCGTCGACGTCGCGCTGCTGGTGATCGCGGCCGATGAAGGCGTCATGCCGCAGACGCGCGAGCACATCGCCGTGCTCCACCTGCTCGGCGTCCGACATGCGGTGGTCGCGCTCACAAAGTGGGACCTGGTGGACGCGGAGTGGATGGCGCTGGCCCATGAGGACGCGCGCGAGGCGCTGCGCGGCACCCCGATGCACGGCGCCGAGATCGTGCCCGTGAGCGCGGTGAGCGGCGCGGGGCTCGAGATGCTCAGGCTTGCCCTGACCGCCGCGGCCCGGCGAGTGACCGCACGCGCCTCGGCCGACCTGTTCCGCCTGCCGGTGGACCGTGCGTTCACGGTGAAGGGCACCGGCACCGTGGTCTCGGGCACCGTGTGGTCCGGCACGATCGCGCGCGACGCGATCATTCGCCTCATGCCAGCCGACGTGCCCGTGCGCGTGCGCGGACTGCATGCGTTCGGCCGGCCGGTGGACAGGGCCCACGCCGGAGAGCGCGCCGCGCTCGCGCTGGCAGGCGTGGAGCTGCACGACGTGCAGCGCGGCACGGTGCTCGTCCATGGCGACGCGTGGCGTGCGACGCGCGTCCTGCGCGCCGACGTCGTCCTGCTTCCCGATGCGCCCCGCGCGCTCGCCCACCGCACGCGCGTGCGCCTGCACCTCGGCACGAGCGACGTCGCGGCGCGCATCGTCGTCGCCGACGGGCCGTTGCAACCGGGCACCGCGCGGCCGGCGCGCATCGTGGTGGATGCGCCGCTGGTGGCGCGCGCGGGCGACCGCTTCGTGCTGCGTGCGGAGTCGCCCGTCGCGACCATCGGCGGTGGCATCGTGACGGACCCCATCGCGCACCCGCGAGCGCGTCCCTGGCCACCGGGCACCCACGCGGCCGATCGACTTCTCGAGCTCGTGCTCTCCGATGCCGCTGCGTCGGGCATCGAGCTGGGCACGCTGCCGATACGGCTCGGACTGCCACCCGTCGGCATCCCCGCGATCGTCGAACGAATCCAGTGCCGCGCGGTGGGCAGTCGTCTCGTTGGCGAGGCTGCGCTCGCGCGACTCCGGGCTCACGCGTCCACGCTCGTGGATGCGCACCACGCGCGTCATCCGCTCGACGAAGGCGTGCCGACGAGCTGGCTGCGGGGGCAGCTTCGCGCGCCGGTCGAGGTTGCCACGGCCACGCTGGATGACCTCGTCCGGAGGGGAGCGCTCGTCGTGGCGAATGGCATCGCGCGTCGGCCAGCGTTCATGCCGCACCTCGACGCCGCCGATGAGCTGGTGAGTGAGCGCCTGCTGGCGACGCTCGCCGCCGCCGGTCGCGAGCCGCCGTCGGTCGGCGAGCTCGCCATCGCGCTCGGCGTGGACGCGGACCGGCTGCGCTCCGTCGCGCATTTCCTCGTGCGCCGTGGGCTCCTCGTGGCCGTGGAGCCCGAGCGGTTCTATCCGCGCGCGGTGATCGACCAGGTTCTGGCCTCGCTGGCTACGGCGATGTCGAATGGCGAGACGCACGCGGCCGGCGCTCTGCGCGACGCTCTCGGCGTGAGCCGCAAGTACCTGATCCCGCTGCTGGAGTACTGTGACCAGGCGGGCTTCTCGGCACGGGACGAGTCCGGCGGACGGCGCTGGCGCGGCGCGCGCGGCGGGCCCCGGGACGGGCCCGGGCATGAAATTTCTTGATCTATCCCCTGCCCGGACATAACCTTATCGAGCGCACGCCGTATCAATCACCCGTCACAGGAGCTGCATCAGGATCCTGTCTCGTTCGCCGGAGCATACATGCATCAGCGCTGGGCAGTACTTGCGCTCGTGCTCGCCCTTTGCGCGACATCGGCAAGGGAAGCGACGGGGCAGCAGGATTCTCAGCCCCGAGGGCGCAAGCTGGGGACACTGGGCCAGAACTACCCCAACCCCTTCAAGCCGGACACGTTCATCCCGTTCACCATCAATGACTGCGCCGGTCCGAATGGGCAGCGCCTCGTCACGCTTCGCATCTACAACGTGCTGGCACAGCTCGTCTCGGTCCCGCAGCTGCACGGAGCGGGACGCGCACTCGTGAACATCCCGCTCAGTTGCGGCGACTACGTCGGGTACTGGGACGGCCGAGTCGGCCAGGGACGAGGGCCCGCCGCGCCGGGGGTCTACGTGTACGAGCTCGTGGTGGATGGGCAGCGCACGTCCAGGAAGATGTTCGTCGCTCGTTAGCCGTCCCTCTTCCCGCGCGCCCGGATCTGATCCGGGCGCGTGCTGTTTGCGGCGCGCTCCATATGCGCCCCGTGCCGTTTGATGCGGCGCGTGCTGTTTGCGCACGCGAATCTCCCCGAACGGTGCAGCGAATCGCCACGAACCCCGCCGATGGCGGTCGGGGCCGGAAGGCCATGGATCATTCGGGAGCATTCGCGACCCGATTCACGAAGATGCGCGCATCTGCCGAGCCCGCCTCCGTCGGAGCGCCCCTCGCCAACCGCCGAATCGGCAGGGTGGTCCGCGTCACCGTTCGAAATCGGCCGCTTCGGCGGGCTCCCGCGCGGCGGGGCTGCCAACGGTGCGGGAGCGGCGCGGCACTCGCGTTGCCTTATTGATGGGGAGACAGCGTCCAGCAACGAGAGAGGCACATGATCAACCCCGACCGCCTGACCGTGAAGTCCGCGGAAGCCCTGAACGCAGCGCTCGCCGAGGCGCGCCGGGCTGGCAATCCGCAGGTCTACGACACGCACCTGCTGCTCGTCCTCCTGGCGCAGGAGGAGAGCATCGTGGTTCCGGTTCTCCAGAAGCTCGGACTCAGCGTTGCCGCGCTACGCGAGCAGCTCGATCGGGAGGTCGCCCGGTATCCGAAGCAGAGCGACGCGCAGCCGACGATGGCCCGCGAGCTCACCGCCGTGCTGGACCAGGCCGAGCGCGAAGCCAAGTCACTTGGCGACGAGTACGTGAGCACCGAGCACCTGCTGCTCGCCCTCGCCGAGACGAAGAACACCGAGACCCGCAACCTGCTCGGCGCGTCGGGCGCCACGCACAAGGCGCTGCTCGCGGCCATCGAGGCCGTGCGGGGCAGCCATCGCGTGAAGGACCAGAACCCCGAGAACCAGTACCAGGCGCTGGAGCGCTACACGCGCGACCTGACCGAGGATGCGCGCAAGGGCAAGCTCGACCCGGTCATCGGGCGCGACGAGGAGATCCGGCGGGTCATCCAGGTCCTCTCGCGGCGCACGAAGAACAATCCGGTGCTCATCGGCGAGCCCGGCGTGGGCAAGACCGCCATCGTCGAGGGTCTCGCGCAGCGCATCGTGAACGGCGACGTGCCCGAGGGGCTCAAGGGCAAGCGGCTCCTCTCGCTCGACCTGGGCTCGCTGATCGCCGGCGCCAAGTATCGCGGCGAGTTCGAGGACCGCCTCAAGGCCGTGCTCAAGGAGCTCACCGAGGGCGGCGGCCAGTTCGTCACCTTCATCGACGAGCTGCATACCCTCGTCGGCGCGGGCAAGGCGGAAGGCTCGATGGACGCGGGGCAGATGCTGAAGCCGATGCTGGCGCGTGGCGAGCTGCGCGTCGTCGGGGCCACGACCCTCGACGAGTACCGCAAGCACATCGAGAAG
>JAQBPZ010000006.1 GCA_028287225.1 Gemmatimonadota bacterium | reverse complement strand
GTGCTGCCTGAGGCGCCCAGCGAGCGGGCGCTCGTCATCGTCCCCACGTACAACGAGCGCGAGAACATCCGCCGGCTCATCGACACCGTCCTCTCCCAGGACGGGCGCATCGACATGCTGATCGTCGACGACGGCTCTCCGGACGGCACCGGGGGCATCGTGGAGGAGATCATGCTGGCGGAGCCGCGCGTGAACCTGCTGTCGCGCCCGCGGAAGATGGGGCTCGGCACCGCCTACATCGCCGGATTCAAGTGGGCGCTCCAGCGGCACTACGCGTACGTGCTCGAGATGGACGCCGACTTCTCGCACGACCCGGTGCACCTGCGGCAGTTCCTGGCGGCCATCGAGCAGGCGGACCTCGTGCTGGGCTCGCGCTACCAGCAGGGGCGGGTGACCGTCGTGAACTGGCCGATGAACCGGCTCATCCTCAGCTACTGCGCGAACGTCTATGCCCGCTTCGTCACCGGGCTGCCGGTGTGGGACCAGACCGGCGGCTTCAAGTGCTTTCGCCGGGTGGTGCTGGAATCCATTGACCTGGATCAGGTTCGCTCCAACGGCTACGCCTTCCAGATCGAGATGAGCTTCCGCGCCTGGAAGCGGAACTACCGCATCGTCGAGATCCCGATCGTCTTCGTGGACCGCACCGAAGGCACCAGCAAGATGTCGAAGTCCATCATCAAGGAAGCCGTCTGGATGGTCTGGCGGCTGCGCTGGTGGGCGCTGCGGGGGCGGCTCTGATGCTGCCGGGGGGCCGCACCTTCTACAAGATGAGCGGGTCGGGCAACGACTTCATCATGGTCGACGCCACGCGCGAGGCGCCCGGGCCGCTTGCCGAGGCGGCGGTGATCCAGTCGCTCTGCGCCCGGGCCACCGGGGTGGGGGCGGACGGCATCGTCTTCCTGGAGCCGTCCACGCTGGCGGACTTCCGGATGACCTACCTCAACAGCGACGGCTCCCCCGCCGCGCTCTGCGGAAACGCCTCCCTCTGCTCGGCACGCCTGGCGACCGAGCTCGGCATCGTCCGGATGCCCGAGTTCCGGATCGAGTCCGACGCCGGTATCCTCGGCGCCCGGCTCGAGTCCGGAGCGGCCGAGGTGGACCTTCAGCCCGTCGCCGACGTTCGGGCGAACCTGCCATTTCGGCTGGAAGCTGGCGAGCGCTGGATCGGCTTCGCCCTGGCCGGAGTCCCACACCTGACGGTCCGGGTGGATGACGTGGAGGCCGTCGACGTGGTCGGCCGGGGGCGTCCGCTGCGCTTCGATCCCTCGCTGGCGCAGGGGGCGAACGTCAACTTCGTGGCGCCGGACGGCGCCGGCGGGTGGCGGATCCGCACCTACGAGCGGGGGGTGGAGGGCGAGACGCTGGCCTGCGGCACCGGCTCCGTGGCCACCGCGATCCTCCTGGCCGAGGCCGGCGAGGCGACCGAGCTCGTGCGGTTGACGACACGCTCGGGGCGGACCCACCGGGTGCGGCTGGCGCGCGTGTCCGGCGCGTGGCTTCCGTCGCTGTCCGGCGAGGCGCGGCTGGTATTCGAGGGCCGCTTCGGGGAGCTGTCGCCGGCCTGAGCGGCGCGCACCTGGAGCTCTCGCGTCGCCTGCCGGGCCCTCTCAGTTTGCTGTCCGCGTACGCGAATCCCGCGAATCCGACGGAACCTGATCGACGGCGAATCTGCTCGCGCCACCGAGTCGATTCGCCGCATTCGCTGTTTCCGCGTGCCCATCGCGCTACGCTCCGTGGGTCTCTCGGCCCGGCGCGGCGAGCTCCTGAGGAGTGCACCGGGGCGCCTCGACAGCGCGCCTGGCTGCCGTTGCGACGGCGGGGCGGGCAGCAGAGCCGACAGCGAACGCGACAGTGCCGGCTGACATCGGCGTCGGGATGCGTAGTGGGGCCGCCGGATGAGCTCCTTTCGCGCCGAGGATGAGGCGAGTCGTGCGAACCGCATGTGGCATCGAGGCTTACGTGGACCGTGGCCTTCAGCTCTCCACAGTTCTCCACATTTATCCACCGTCGCTAGTTTACATAATACATCTTATACGTACTATCTTTCAGCTGCTGAGCCGGCCAGTGGCGCCGTGATGTCGGCCTCCCCGACCCCTTCGTACCGCTTCACCGCGGAGGACGCGGAGGGCGCGGAGGACGTCCCGCTCCGGACGCATCCGGACGGGCCGGTTCCGACCGAATGCACCGAGCTCGCCGAACACTGCCGAATCATTTCCAGTGCAGCGCGTCCGTCAGCACGCCGTGAGGTCATCCGGCAGTTCTCGTTTCGATCCGGTGCATTCGGTCCGAACCGACGCCTCGTGTGGCCGGCCCGAGCGGCCGTCCTCCGCGTCCTTCGCGCCCTCCGCGGTGAAAGCCGTTCACCCTCGACGGCCCTGCGCACAGCCTCGCTCCTCCGCCTCGAGTCCGGAAACGACAAAGGCACCGCCATCGCGGTGCCTCGGCCAGACTCATCCCATCCGCAGACCCGACTCGCCAGGACGAGCCGGCGCGCCGTTCAGCTGCGCGCGGCGCCCGCCGCCAGCTCGCCCAGCCGGACTCGCGCCTCGGCGGCCATCGCCGGCGTTTCTTGCTGGGCCGCCAGCGCCTCGAACACCTTCCGCGCATCCGCGCTCCGACCTGCCGTCATGTACGCGTAGCCCGCCTTGCCCTGCAGGATCGCCCGCTCGTTCGGCATCCTCGTGGCCCCCGCGGCCTTCTCGTACTCGGCTGCCGCTTCGGCAGCCTTGCCGGTCTGGAGGAGCGCGTCAGCCAGCAACCCGTGCGCGGCCGCCGCATCCGGCCCGGTGCCCGCCTTGCCCACCAGCTCCTGGAGATACGTCACCGCGGCCGGCGCCTCGCTCTTCTGGAGATGGAGCTGTCCCACGAGCAGCCCCGCCTCGATGCCCGACGGCGTCCCGGGATACCGGTCCGCCACCTTGCGCAGGTCCGACTCCGCCAGCTGCGCGTTCCCCGAGTTCAGCGACCGCTTCGCATCGAGCAGCATCCGGTCCGCGTTCCGGGTCGCCAGCGCGCGCTGATGCGGGATGTACCACGCCACGCCGGCCGCGATCGCCACGACCGCCGCGCCGATCGCGACCCAGCGCGAGTTCACGTGGAACCAGTCGACGAAGCTCGTCGCCCGGGGCTCCCGTGTGGTCATCGATCCCGTGTCCGTCATGGGCGTCGGCGTCGTCATCAGGTTTACAGGTTATTGGTATGTGAAGTTGGAGCGGAGACCTTCGGGCAGATTCGAACTGCCTGCCGACGATTCAGCAACCGCTGCGCTGCCCGTCAGGAGTCGAGGCGACATGGCGTCCGCCCGAAGCCCCGCCAGCAGCGCCGTACCGCATCCAGCTCGAGGCCGTCAGATCACAGCCAAGCGATGAAACATAGCCGCGCCAGCCTGCCAATGGGACCCTCCGTCCCGCGGGCCTGGATCGGTCAGTGCCCCTCCAGTCCCTCGACCTCGGGTGCGCGGCGTTCGTGCTGACGTTTCACACGACCCCTGCTTCAGCTCTCTGCGACCGGGACTGGCCACCCGGGCACCTGCGGCTCTGCGGATTCGGCGGCAGGGCGCGCGACGGGCCGTCCGTGGCAACCGGTGGTCAGGCCGCCCTCACTGACGCACGTAGCGCACGTGTGTCGCGGCTGGACCATCGAGAACCCTGTCGATGCGAAACTGCGGTGCGGGCTCGCGGAGGTTCTCGAAGAGACGCCGCCCGCCGCCGAACAGCACGGGGGCCAGCGCGATCTCCATCTCGTCCACCGCGCCCAGGTTCAGGTACTGCTGGATCACATCCGCTCCCCCCGCGATGCGGACATCACGACTGCCTGCCGCCGTCCGAGCCAGCTCCAGGGCGCGCTCCGGCCCGTCATTGACGAAGTGGAATGTCGTCCCGCCGGGACGCACCCAGGGATCACGTTTCTCGTTGGTGAGCACGTAGACCGGGGTGTGAAACGGAGCGTCTTCCGGCCAGGAGATCTCGCCCTGGTCGAACATCCGCTTGCCCATGATGTTGGCGCCGATGCGCTCCGCGGTGCGGCGAACCAGGTCGTTGACCGGGCCCGTCTCTCCGCCGGGTCCGAACTTGAGGTTCTCGCGGAAGTACTGCTGGCTGATGAGCCAGGACATCAGCGCGCCCCACTTGGCGCCCCAGTTCCTGTACTCGGGCCTGTGCATGGTCATCCCGTCCGGCGCCATGTGGCCATCGAGGCTGAGTGCGATGCTGACGAATACCGTGCTCATGATTCTCCTCTCGCATGTTCGGGTGTCGGCCCGACGCCCGTGACGCCGCGTTAGGCGCGAGGGATCTGCCAACGGCTGGCTCGCGCACAATGTCACCACTCGCGTCAGGGTTCGCGAGTGCGGTGCAACGAACAGCGCCCGGCCGATGGCTCCGGCCGGGCGCTTGGTCGTTGATTCGACTGCGTGTGGCCCCCGTCGCACGGGGATGCCCTCGGGCAGACTCGAACTGCCGGCCAACGGTTTAGGAAACCGCTGCTCTATCCACCTGAGCTACGAGGGCAACTGCTTTGGTCTCAACAGGTTAAAGCATCCTGTCCGTCTTTGAAGAACCGCTGTATCCCTGCTTGTACGTCCAGCAAGGGTACGACATGGCTCTTCAGACCGGGCTGCACAGGCATGTACGGGGGTTAAGCTCCCCCATTCCCCGCTGTAGCCCGCGAAAGTTAACAGGGAGAGGCGTGGACAAACAGACATGCAAACAGCCGGAGACGGGCATACCGAGCCGTCCGTACCCCCTCTGAATGCCTGGCGCGGGAGCCACGCGGGTTGCCCCGCACGCACTTCCGCTTCCTTCGTGCCTTCCCGGTGCAAGATCTCGTACATCCCCGCTCGCGCGGCATGGCGCCCCGCGCGGTTGTTGGCGACATTGGCGGTCCCTCACCTCTCCGAACCTCACGTCGGCGACGTTCGCCGGTGCGAGGTCCGCTCGCTGTCGCTCGTCACCTGCCAAGGATTCCGAATGTCTCGCAGCGTCCGCCTTCTACTCGGTCTCGCCGTCGCGCACGCCTGCGCATCGGGCACCGCCATCGCGCAGCGCACCGGCTACTCGCTGGAGCAGATCAAGAGCTATCCCTTCCCTGGCGAGCTCGCTACCGCGGCCTCCGGGACGCATCTCGCGTGGACGCTGAACGAACGCGGACTGCGCAACATCTGGGTGGCCGACGACGCCGGCGCAACACCACGACGGCTCACAGCGTATCTGCGCGACGACGGCCAGGAGATCACGAGCGTTTCGCTCACCGCTGACGGCCGGCGCGTCCTCTACGTGCGCGGCGGCGACCATGGGGCGAACTGGGACGGCCCCTCGCCGAACCCGGCGTCGCTGCCGGTGGCGCACAAGGTGGAGCTGTGGACGATCCCGTTCGCGGGCGGCACGCCGGTGCGCATCGGCGAAGGCGACGATCCCGAGGTCTCGCCGCGCGGCGATGTGGTCGCCTTCGTGAAGGATCGTGCGATCTGGACGGCGCCAGTGGACGGATCCGTCGCGCCCACGCGCCTCTTCACGGCGAACGGCGCGAGCACGTCCCCGCGCTGGTCGCCCGACGGTACGCGCCTCGCCTTCGTCTCGCAGCGCGGCGATCACTCGTTCATCGGCGTGTACACGAACGACTCCACGCCGATCCGCTGGCTCGCTCCCTCCACGTCGCGCGACGCGTCACCGCGCTGGAAGCCCGACGGATCACGCATCGCCTTCGTACGGCGACCCGGTAGCGGCGGTGCTCCCGACTCGGCGCTGGTCGAGCAGCCGAACCCCTGGGCGATCTGGCTCGCCGATCCCGCCACCGGCGCCGCGTGGGAGCGGTGGCGAAGCCCGGCGACGGCGCGCGGGTCCGTGCCAGGCACGCACGGCGGCACCAACCTGCAGTACGCGGCAGCGGGCCGGGTCGTCTTCGTCTCGGAGCTCGATGGCTGGCCGCATCTGTACTCGATGCCCGACACGGGCGGCGCGGTGCTCGCGCTGACGCCGGGCCGCTTCATGGTGGAGCACCTGACGATGAACGCCGCGGGGACGCTGCTGGCGTTCGCGGGGAACGCCGGATCCGATGCCGACGACATCGACCGTCGCCATGTCGTCGTCGTGCGCACCGATCGCGCCGAGCCGCGCGTGGTCACCGCCGGCTCCGGCCTCGAGTGGTCGCCCGCATTCGTCGGCGATGGCACGTCGCTCGGATTCATCGGCGCGACCGCGCAGCGCCCTCCCCTGCCGGCCGTGATGCCCCTCACCGGCACGCTCGGGTCCGCACGCTGGCTCGGCAATGATCGCATCCCGGCCGAATTCCCCACGGCACAGCTCGTGACGCCTCGTCGCGTGCTCTTCCGCGCCGCCGATGGCCTCGAGATCCACGGCCAGCTCTTCGAGCGACCGGGCGACTCCACGCTGGCGCGGAACGGACGGAAGCCGGCGATCATCTACGTCCATGGCGGCCCCCCACGCCAGATGCTGCTCGGCTGGAACTACTCCGACTACTACGCGAACAGCTACGCGATGAACCAGTACCTCGCGAGCCTCGGGTACGTCGTGCTCTCCGTGAACTACCGGCTCGGCATCGGGTACGGGCGAGACTTCCAGCATCCCAGCGCCGGCGGCGCACGCGGCGCGTCGGAGTACCAGGACGTCGTCGCCGGCGCGCGCTATCTTCGCGGCCTCGCGCAGGTGGACACGTCCCGCATCGGGATCTACGGCGGTTCCTACGGCGGATTCCTCACCGCGCTCGCCCTCGGCCGCAACTCCGACCTGTTCGCCGCCGGCGTGGACATCCACGGCGTGCACGACTGGACCGCCGAGCGGGCGCGGGGCCTCCTGGCGCCGGATCAGTACGAGAAGGCGCCCGATCAGAAGCAGGCGCTCGAGACGGCCTGGCGGGCCTCCCCGGTGGCGTCCATCTCGCGCTGGCGCTCCCCCGTGCTGCTCATCCACGGCGACGACGATCGCAATGTGCGCTTCTCACAGACGGTCGACCTGGCGCGGCGCCTCAGTGCGGCGGGAGTGGAGCATGCGGAGCTCGTCATTCCCGACGAGACACACCACTTGATGCGTTGGGCGAACTCCGTGCGCGTCAACCAGGCGGTTGCCGACTACTTCGACGCGAAGCTCGCCCGGCGCAGCGTTCGTGTCACCGGCGGCGTGGGCGCGCGCCGGTGACGAGCCTCCAGATCGGCGATCGAATGCCGGCGAGCGCCACGGATACTGGTCCCTGAACCCGCCCCGATTCCGGCACTACGCCGGAGTCTTGTGAAAGAGCAGCTCCACGAACGCGGGTACGCTGCGCGTGCGTGCCCAGTCCCGCTGCAACTCGCAGAGGAGCTGCGGGATGCTGGTGGGCTGGGCCCCGGCGTGCTCGACACGCCGCAGGCCGGCCTCGTGCGCTTCCACGGAGGTCCCGCCGACCGCGTCCACCACGGGAAAGACCTCGAATCCCTCGCGCATCGCATCCGGCGATGGAAATGTGAGACACGCCTCGGTCCACAGGGCGGCCATCACGAGCTTCCCTGCGGCCGGTCATCTCGACGGCTTTGCGAAATTCGACGTCTTCCCACGCATTGATCGTGGTGCGATCGTAGACGAGGATGTCGCGAAGCACGTCGAGCAGCGGCGGCACCGTGGGCTTGTTCACACCCGTCTGCACGTTCACCGTCGAGAGAATGATCGGCAGCCCGCAGGCCACCGCGGTCTTCGCCACGGTGACGATGTGCTCCAGGAGCGTTCCGTGATCCATCGACCTGATGGAGTTCACCTGCGTCGGCTGATAGTCGATGATGAGCAGGGCCGCGTTCTGCGGCGTGAGCAGATGGTCCGCCACCGGATCACGGATCGGTTCACTACTCATGATGCGCCACTCCAGTTGGGGCTCCCTCGCACACCGCGGCTGCGGCGGATGAGGACCATGCGATGCACGACGCCGACGAGGCGACGGACATCGAATCGCATGCGACCACCGCCCCAGAACAATGCCGCGTCGAAGCGCCTCAAGGCAAACGAGCGGGACCCTCGCCACACCGTCGACCGGCCTGGCGCGCGCCCTCCAGCAAGCGCGTTCGGATGGCAGGCGCGCTTCCCGATTCCCCTCGCGGGCTGGCCAGCCACCATGACCGGAGCGGTTGCGGGCCGTTCCGGCGGCCCCATGAGAAAATCTCAAGCCTATGCCGTGAATATTGACAGTTTCGTAATTGAGTGACATCCGATGGTTCATTGTGACTTCTTTTGCCTGTTCGACGTCATGAGTGCGATGCCGGGCTGATCGATTCTGCGTCACTCGACCGCCCCGTCAAGCCCTGCCCCTCCCGAGCCCCCCGCGACGATGCGTGGGCGAGAATCACCACCATGTCGTTCGTCGCTCCTGCGGTGCGTCAATGGTCGGGCTTCCTCGCCGGCCGTGCGTTCGGACAGCGCATTCGGCTCCTGCCCATCGGCGCGACGATCGCGCTGGCGCTGATTCTCGCGCTCAGCATGGGCCTCTCCGCCCTCAACACCCAGCGCCTCGCCGACATCGAGCGCCGCTACTATCCGTCGGTGCGCGACAGCAGGGCGATGAGCGAGACCCTGGAGAAGCTCCAGGCCGCCCTCCAGAACGCCGTCGCCGCGCAGGACTCCGAGCGCGTCATGAGCACCGACTCGCTCCGGAAGGCCTTTCGCGCGCATGCCGGCCGCCTCGTGTCGCGCGGCCTGGCACGCGACACGGATTTCAGCGCGCACTTCGACCGCTACTTCGCCACCGCCCGCTCCACGAGCCTGATGCTCATTCGCGGCGATGCCCGGGCCGACTCCGTCTCCCGGTCCGTCGGGACGATGATGAGCCGGTACAGGACACTGCGCCGCGCCCTCGCGGACAACACCACCGCCGAGGAAGCCGCGATCGCCGCGGCCTTCGAGAGCGCCCGCCGCCTCCAGATCGCCGGTATCGTCACGACCGCGATCATCGCGCTCCTCTCGATGCTGGCACTCGGCACCCTGGCCATCGCCACGGCACAGTCGCTCACGGATCCGCTGCAGGAAGTCGTCACCATCGCCGACCAGATCTCGCAGGGCGACCTCTCGGTGCACATCGCCGAGCCGGGTGGCGACGAGCTCGGACCGCTGCGCCGCTCGCTCATCGGCATGGTCGCCTACCTCCACGAGATGTCGGGGGCTGCACAGGCGATCGCGGCCGGTGACCTGTCGCGCGGCGTCACCCCGCGCTCCAGCAAGGACGAGTTCGGGACGGCGCTCGCCGACATGCACGGGTACCTGGCCGAGATGTCGGCGCTCGCGGAGCGCCTCGCGGCCGGCGACCTGACGGTCCAGGCTCGGCCCCGCTCGGCCCACGACGCGTTCGGCCGCTCGCTCGCCTCGATGACGTCGCGTCTCAGCGCCGTCGTGGCCGAGCTGCACGGCGCGGCCGAGACCATCGCCTCCTCGTCGGCGCAGATGAGCGCCTCGGCCACGGAGCTCGCCGACAGCGCCGGCAATGGCGCGCAGGGCATCCGCGATACGGTGTCCCGCCTCGCCCTGCTGAGTGCTTCGGTGCGCCAGAACGCCGAGCGCAGCCGCCAGATGGAGCGCACGGCGATGGTGGGCGTCAGCAATACGGAGGAGGGCACGCGCGTGGTTCAGGAGACGATCGAATCGGCCCGCGAGATCTTCGCGCGCACCTCGATCATCGAGAACATCGCGAGCCAGACGAATCTCCTTTCGCTCAACGCTGCCATCGAGGCGGCGCGGGCCGGCGAGCATGGCCGCGGCTTCTCGGTGGTCGCGGAGGAGGTTCGCAAGCTGGCCTCCGAGGCCGCATCCGCGGCGGCCGACATCAGCAGCCTCACGTCGAGCAGCCAGCAGCTCGGCGAGCGCTCACGCGAGATTCTCGGCGCACTCGGACCGAGCATCGCCGGCACCGCGGCGCTCATCAGGGAGCTCGCCACCGCATCGGCCGAGCAGGCGCTCGGGCTGGGCGAGGTCGAGCTGGCGATCGGCCGCGTGGACGAGGTCACCCAGCGCAATGCCGCCACCGCCGAGGAGTTCGCCGCCACCTCGCAGGAGCTGTCTGCCCAGGCCGCGCGCCTCGAGGAGCTGGTCGGCCAGTTCCGCATCGGCCACGGTCAGGGCCCCGCGACCACGCCGCCGGACTTCGGCGTCCCGGTGCAGGAGCTTGTCCGCGACCGTTCACGCTCGTCGCGGCTCACCGCCCTCACCGTGTAGCAGGGCACTTCCCGCATCGGTGCATCCTCACGCCGCAGTTCCCTCCGCACGTTCCTGCACGACGTTCCTCCCGTCCCTGCCCCTACCCGCTCAGCGTCGTCGCGAGCGTCCAGGCTCCAACGCATACCCGAACACCAGTCCAATGCGCAGAATCTCGATGTGGCTGGCGGCGCTGCTGCTCGCCTCCGGACTCCTTGCCCCGACGCGCCGCGCGTCGGCGCAGGGGTATGTCGTCGTCACCAACACCGCGGGCCCGGCGACGCTCAGCCGCAACGAGGTCGCGCGCATCTTCCTGAAGAAGAGCGCCGCACTCGTCCCGGTGGACCTGGGCAAGGGCTCGAAGGTCCGCGCCGCGTTCAGCAGGGCGATCGTCGGCCGGCCGGTGACGGCGGTGCTCACCTACTGGCAGCAGCAGATCTTCGCCGGACAGGAGTCGCCGCCGGCCGAGAAGGCGACGGACGCCGACGTGCTGGCCTTCGTGCGCGGCAACCCGCGCGCGATCGGATACGTCTCCATGGGCGCCGCGCTCGGCGACGGCGTGCACGCGGTAACGGTGCAGTAGCGCTTCTTCAGGACGACGGGGCGCCGGGCTCCGTTCGTGTGGGGGTCCCGCGGGCGTCGTTCGGCGGCTGACGAGTGCGTGCCCGGCGCCGCGTCAGGCTGGCCCGAGAAGCACCTCGACGTGTCGCCCGGCAAGACGCGAGGCCCCTCCCAGCGCGGCGATGGCCAGCAGGAAGCTGCAGCCCACCACGGTACCGCCGGCCTCCTCGATCAGGGCGGCCGCGGCCGAGGCAGTGCCGCCCGTCGCGAGGACGTCGTCCACGAGCAGCACCCGCGAGCCGGGAGGGCATGCGTCCGCGTGCACCTCGAGCCGGTCGGTGCCGTACTCCAGCGCGTACTCGCGCGCGATGGTGGGCGCGGGAAGCTTGCCCGGCTTGCGCACGGGGATGAAGCCGGCGGCGAGGTGCTGCGCGATCGGCGCACCGAGGATGAAGCCGCGGCTCTCGATCGCGGCGACGTGGGTGATGCCCGCCGCGCGCCATGGCGCCGCCATCGCCGCGGTGACGCCGGCGAAGAGCGCCGCGTCGCCGAGCAGCGGCGTGATGTCCCTGAACAGGATTCCGGCGCGCGGAAAGTCCGCGACGTCGCGCAGGCTGGCCGCCGCGCGAGCGAGCAGCGACCCGGCCGCCTCGTCGTTCATCGCAGGATGCTGAACGGATATGCGAGCGGGCGCCCGGGATCTTCCGCCAGGTCGGTGGTCCTCTCCACGCTCGCCCCTGCGGGTCCCACGGCCACGGCGCGCCGCAGCCGGTCCAGCGACTCGGGCGTGCCGCCCGCCGCGACCTCGACCTCGCCCGTCGGCAGGTTCGTGACCCACCCGCTCAACCCCAGCCGGCGGGCCTCCTCACGCACGAACCACCGAAACCCCACTCCCTGCACTCGCCCACTGATCTTCACGTGGAGCGTGTGCACCTATTGCTGCTCCCAGCCGTGAGTTCCGTAGAGCGGGACGAATCGCACCGGAGCCACGTCGGTGGTCTCCACCTGCCCGCCACGCTTCGTGACGAGCTTCAGGATCTGCTCCTCGTGTCCGCCAACCGGCACGAGCATCCGCCCTCCGTCGGCGAGCTGGTCGACGAGGGGCTGCGGAACGCTCGGCCCGCCCGCGCTCACGAGGATCGCGTCGTAGGGCGAGTACTCGCGCCAGCCGACGGTGCCATCGCCGAGGAGCATGGAGACGTTCTTGGCGCCGGCGCGCTGGATCGCCTCCCGGGCCATCGTGTACAGGGCCGGGATGCGCTCGATGGTGAAGACCTGCGCGACGAGGTGCGAGAGGAGCACCGTCTGGTAGCCGGATCCCGTGCCGATCTCGAGCACGCGCTCGCCGCCCTTGAACGCGAGGATCTCCAGGTAGCGTGCGTGGATCGACGGCTGCGAGATCGTCTGCCCGCTGCCGATGGGGAGCGACGAGTCCTCGTAGGCGCGGTGGCGCACCCCGGTGGGCACGAAGGCGTGACGCGGCGTCATCTCGAACGCGCGCAGCACCGAGAGGTCGCGAATGCCCTTCTCGCGAAGCGTCTCGAGCAGCCGGCGACGCGCGCCGGTCATTGCGCCGTCTATTGGTCCCGCCACCAACTCCCCGCTGAGTCGAGCATGCTGTAGTTGGTGAGATCGAGGTGAAGGGGCGTGATGGACACGAAGCCCTCCTGGATGGCGCGGAAGTCGGAGTTCTCCTCCCCCGTCCACGTGATGGACCCGCCGCCGATCCAGAAGATGTCACGATCCCACGGATCGCGCATCGGCTTCAGGGATCCTGAATACACCCGGCTGCCGAGCCGCGTCAACCGGGCACCCTTCACCCCGTCGACGGGCACGGGGGGCAGGTTCACGTTCAGCAGCGTGTTCCGGGGGAACGCCGGAAGCGACGTGAGGTGCGCGAGAAGGGGGGTGAGCACCTTCACCTGATCCTTGAGGTGCGAGAGGTCGGCCCCCAGATCCCCGCCCGCGAAGGACAGCGCGATGGACGGGATGCCGAGGGCGAGTCCCTCCATCGCCGCGGCCACGGTGCCGGAGTAGAGCACGTCCTCGCCCATGTTCTGCCCGTGGTTGATGCCGCTGAGCACGAAGTCCGGGCGCTCGGGCAGGAGCGCCTCCACGGCGAGCATGACGCAGTCGGTCGGCGTGCCGTCCACCTGCCACCGGCGCTCCCCGCGCCGCACGGGGCGCAGGGGGTGGTGCAGGGTGAGGGAGTGCGACGTGGCGCTCTGCTCGCGGTCGGGCGCCACGACGTACACGTCTCCCAGCGGCTCGGCCGCCTGGATGAGGCACTCGATGCCGTGCGCCAGGATGCCGTCGTCGTTCGTGATCAGGAATCGCATGATGGGCTATCGGCTTCCGGGCTTGCGTCGAGGAATGGGGGACTTCGGCGAGGCCGGAACCGCATCGGCGGCCCCGTCCTCCGGCGCGAGAAAGTGGATGAGCTCCTTGAGCTCCGCTTCGAGCGAGTCCAGCGTCTGCACGGTGAGGGCGGCCCGCGCGGCGGCGCGCAGCTCCCCGCCCTTCCGGTGCTCGTCCACCTTCTGGCGCGCGCCCTCGATGGTGTACTTCTCGGTGTACAGCAGGTGCTTCACGAGCAGGATCAGCTCGATCTCGCGCCGCTGGTACACGCGGTTTCCCGAGCGGTTCTTGGCCGGATTGAGGAAACGGAACTGGCTCTCCCAGTAGCGCAGGACGTGCGGCTTCAGGTCGGTCAGCTCGCACACCTCGCCGATGCTGAAGAACTCCTGGACCGGCTCGGCGGCGCTCATGCCGCCCGCTCCGCGCACGCGGCGGGCGTTCTCATGCGTCCTGCTCCGCGCGCAGCTCGCGCGACATCAGCTCCGTCACGCCGGCATGCGCCGCGAGCCCGTCGAACAGCACGCGATGCACCATCGAGACGATGGGCATCTCCACCCCCTCGCGCTCGGCCAGCGCGAGGGCGCTGCGCGTCGTCGTGACGCCTTCGGCCACGGTTTCCTTGCCGGCCAGCGCCTCGTCGAGCGTGGCGCCCTTACCCACCTCGATCCCCACGGCGCGGTTGCGACTCAGCGAGCCGGTACAGGTGAGCACCAGGTCGCCGATGCCCGCGAGCCCCGCAAAGGTGGCGGGCCGCGCTCCTACCGCGATGCCGAGCCGCGTCATCTCGGCAAGGCCGCGCGTGATGAGGGCCGCGCGCGAGTTGAACCCGAAGCCGGCCCCCTCGCAGATCCCCGTGGCCACGGCCATCACGTTCTTGAGCGAACCGCCCAGCTCCACGCCGGTGACGTCGTCGTGCGTGTAAACCCGGAACAGGCCGTTGCTGAACAGGTCCTGCACCAGCTCCGCGGCGGCCATGTCGTCCGAGGCGGCCACGATGGCCGTCGGCTGGCGCGCGGCCACTTCAGCGGCGAAGCTGGGGCCCGAGAGCGCGACGACGGGATGCCCCCGCGCCTCGCTGGCGGCCACGTCGCTCATCAGCGCGAGCGTGTCACGCTCGATGCCCTTGGAGGCGACGCACACCACCGCGCCCGGCGCGAGCGCGCCGGCGCCCTGCCGCAGGATCGCGCGGAGGTGCTGCGATGGGGTGGCCAGGCACACGAGCGACGCGCCGGCCAGCGCACCGGCCAGGTCGCACGAGACCTCGAGCGCCGCGCTGAGCGTGGCACCGGGCAGGAACCGCGTGTTCACGCGGGCGGTGCGCACGGATTCGGTGACGTCGGCCTCGTAGGCCCAGAGCACGGTCTCGTGACCGTTGCGTGCGAGCAGGTCGGCCAGCGCCGTGCCCCACGCGCCCGCGCCGACCACGGCGCAGCGGGTCATGGCGCGCCCCGGATGCCGCGCTTCCCGAAGCGATGCTCCTCGCCGCGGCGCAGACGCCCGATGTTGGCGCGATGCGTCCAGAACACGAACGTCGCGATGGCCGCGCTCACGAGGAACAGGGGCGACGTCGCGCCGAGCGTCGCGAGCAGGATGATCGGGAGCAGCGCGGCCGAAACGAGGCTGCCGAGCGATACGTAGCCGCTGGCCAGCACGATGGCCACGAAGAGCGCGAAGCACACCGCCATCGGGACGGGCGCGAGGGCGAAGAACACCCCCGCCGCGGTGGCCACCCCCTTCCCGCCCTTCCGGAACCCCAGGAAGAGCGGACGCACGTGGCCCGCGATCGCCGCCACCGCCACGAGCAGCGCCCACACCACCGGATCGCGCGCGCTCGCGATGCGCGGCGGCAGGAGCAGCACGGGCAGCGCGCCCTTGAGGGCATCGGCGAGGAAGACCGCGAGCCCGATCTTCCAGCCGAGCACGCGGAACACGTTGGTGGCGCCGAGGTTGCCGGAGCCCTGCTTGCGCAGGTCCACGCCCTTCACCTGGCCGGCGATCCAGGCGAAGGGGAGTGACCCGGAGACGTACGCCAGCGCGAGGGCCAGGGCCGGATGCACGTCAGGCGTCCGCGGTGCGCTCGGCCTTCTCGCCCCGCTCGCTCCGATCCGTGCCGCTCTTGCGGCGCATCACGATGCGAAGGGGATTGCCCGTGAACGGGTACGTCTCCCGGAAGCCGTTGTGCAGGAAGCGGATGTAATGCTCCTCCACCAGGTCCGGATGGTTGCCGAAGAAGGCGATCGTCGGCGGCGCCACGCTGACCTGCGTGGCGTAGTTGAGCTTGACCTCGCGGCCGGCGGCCTGCGACGGCTGGCGCCGCGCGAGCAGCTCCGCGAGCCGCTCGTTCACCTGCGACGTGGGGATCCGGACCTTCGACTGCTCGTCCACGAGCTGGATCACGTCGAGGATCTTCGACACGCGCTGCCCGGTGAGGGCCGACGTGAACAGGAAGGGCACGTGCTTGAGGAAGGGCGCCTTCTCGTGCGCCTTCTTCTCGAACTTGTGCGTCGCCTTGTCGTCCTTCTCCACCAGGTCCCACTTGTTGACCACGACGATGACGCCGCGGCCCAGGTCCCACGCCATGTTGGCGATGGTCAGGTCCTGGTTGTGGAACTCCCCCTCGCTCGCGTCGATCACCAGGACGCACAGGTTGGCGCGCTCGATCGCGCGCCGGCTGCGCAGCGCCGAGTAGAACTCGATGCCGTCGTCGATCTTGCTCTGCCGGCGCAGGCCGGCGGTGTCCACGAAGATGAGCTTGCGCCCGTGGTACGTCATCGGCGTGTCGATCGCGTCGCGCGTGGTGCCGGAGATCTCGCTGACCACCAGGCGCTCCTCGCCGAGGAGGCGGTTCACGAACGACGACTTGCCCACGTTCGGGCGGCCGACCACCGCGATGCGGAGCGCCTCCTCGTCCTCGGGGATGCTCTCGGGGAGCTTGTTCACCAGCTCGTCGAGCAGGTCGCCGGAGTTCTTGCCGTTCTGCGCCGACACCGGGATCGGATCGCCCGCGCCGAGCCGGTAGAAGTCGTAGAAGTCGGTCTTCTGCGGGTCGTCCACCTTGTTGGCGACGAGCATCCACGGCTTGTTCGTGGTGCGGATCATCTCGGCGATCCGCTGGTCGCTCGGGTGCAGCCCCTGCTGCGAGTCCACGACGAAGAGGATCATG
Organism: Gemmatimonadota bacterium; assembly: GCA_028287225.1. Taxonomy (GTDB): domain Bacteria; phylum Gemmatimonadota; class Gemmatimonadetes; order Gemmatimonadales; family Gemmatimonadaceae; genus AG11. The sequence continues at coordinate 5,720 of JAQBPZ010000006.1, read as the reverse complement.
TCCGCCTCCTCCACCGCGGTGGCGACCTGCGAGCGGATCTCCCGGTCCATGGGAGCATTCGGGTCGTCCGAGAGGCCGCCGGTGTCCACGAGCCAGAAGGCCCGGCCGTTCCACTCCGCCTTGGAGAAGTGGCGGTCGCGCGTGGTGCCCGCCTCCTCGCTCACGATGGCTTCGTCGTCGCCGATGATGCGGTTGAAGAGCGCGGACTTTCCGACGTTGGGGCGCCCGATCAGGGCGACGACGGGCACGCTCATGCGGCGCCTCGTCGGCTCATGGGGCGGATGCTGCGTGCGTCACCTTCGTGCACGAGCACGTCGATGAAGTCGTACGAGGGATATACGGGCATGGGCAGGGTTTCACGGAGCGTGATGAAGCGCTCCTCGTCGAGAAAGAGTCCGTCGTCGTTGATCGTCTCGGCTGGAATCAGCGCGAGATCGAGGTCGCTTCGGTCGGAAAGGGCACGACGGATGTCCGCACCGACCAGCAGGCCGGCGGTCGTCGTGGTGGGACCGAAGAGGGAGTTCTCGGTCGGGATGAGGGTGAAGCGGGCGCCGGTGCGCTCGGAGATGGCGTCGAGCAGCTCGGGCATGAGGGGCGCCATGGAGGTGCCGGTGACGACGCCGATGTGCTTGCCGGCCAGGCTCGGCAGGTCGCCGAGCCCCTCGCGCACGCGCTGGCGCAGGGCGGTGACGGAGCCGACGCCGTTCTCGATCTGCGAGAAGTCGCCGTAGTGCTCCACGCCGGGAAGCGGATAGCCGGAGAGGAGATACAGCTCGTCGGAGCCGTACACCCAGCGGTCGCCGCGCTCGGCGAGGGCGCGGGCCTCCCAGCGATGCACGGCGTCGAGGATGCGGCCGGCATTCTCGGGGTCCATCGGCCGGCCGTCGTAGAGGTGCGAGAACTGGGTCACGCCCACGGGCACGAGCGCCACGCTGAGGCAGGCGTCGCCCATGGCGTAGAGGTCGGACAGCGATTCCTCGAGCACCTCGGCGTCGTTGAGCCCCGGCACCACCACCATCTGGCCGTGGAACTGGATCCCCCCCTCGGCGAGCCGCGTCAGCTGCTCGAGGATGTTGGGGACGCGCGGATTGTTGAGGAGCTTCTTGCGCGCCTCCCACGGGGTCGCGTGGACCGAGACGTAGAGGGGCGACAGGCGATACTCCAGGATGCGCTGGATGTCGCGCTCCTTCACGTTGGACAGCGTCGCGAAGTTGCCGTAGGCGAACGACAGGCGGTAGTCGTCGTCCCGCACGTAGAGGTTCTTCCGGAGGCCCTTGGGCAGCCCCTCGATGAAGCAGAACTCGCAGCGGTTGGCGCAGCGGCGCACCGTCGGCGGCTCCAGCTCCACGCCGAGGGCCTCGCCTTCGGGACGCTCGAGCTCGTAGATGATCTCCTCGCCGTCCGGAAGGCGGGCCTCGATCACCAGCTCGTCGTCGGCGGTGAGGAACTCCCAATCCAGGAAGTCCCCCAGCTCGCGCCCGTTGACCGTCAGGAGCTCCGTGCCCGGCACGACGCCCATCTCGTCGCAGATGCTGCCGGGAAGCACTCGACTGACGCGAACCATGCGGACCTCGTGACCCTGCCGACAGAAAAAAAAGATGCGCGAATCCGCGCATCGGCCATCTCATGCAAGATAGGAGATTCAGGCCCCGAAATCAAGCCGGATCAGGCACTTGGAGCATTCGCGCGCAGTGAATTCCGGGAAGGAAAACGGGGCGCCCGCGAATGCGGGCGCCCCGTTTTCCGACAACGCGCGCCGATCAGGCGCCGACGCGGTACCGATACGCGATGGCGTCGCCCGGGATCGTCGTGCTGAAGGTCTCGGTCCCGCCCGGGACCAGCGGGGCGGTGGTGATGACCTTGCTGCCCACCACGGCGCCCGACTTGTCGAGCGTCTCGATCGTGACGGTCACGGCCTGCGCCGGCAGCGCCGGCTTGGCGGCCGGCTTCGCCTTGGCGCCGCGGGCGGCCGGCGCAGCGGTTGCCGGTGCGGCCGCCTTGTCGCGACGGTCGGTGATCGTGCCGGCCAGCGTCGTGACCTTGTCCGTGGAGTAGAAGGTGGTGAAGGCCACCTCCGTCGGCAGCTTCTCGCCGCGCGAGATCCACTGGAGGGTGCTGTCGTTGAAGGCCGCGACGAGCGGCGTCCGCTTGGCCGCCTGCGCCTCCTTGCTCCTGGCCTGGAACGCCTGCGCGGCCATGAAGTAGTTCACCGGGTTGGCCGGGTCGAGCGCGATGAGGCGCTGGACGAGCGGCTGGACCTTGTCGTGCTGGTTCAGCGCGATGTACTCGACACCGAGGTTGTACAGCGCATCGCGGTTCCAGGGATTCACCACGAGGGCTCCCTCGAACAGCTTCGCGGCGTCGGCGGTCCGGTTGGCCCGGACGGCGTTCATGGCGGTGTTGAGCAGGTCCTGGTACGTGTACCCCGACGGGCTGGCGATCATCGGCTGGTAGCCGGCGACGAAGGACGCGGTATCGCCGAGCAGCAGCTGCGCGGTCTGCAGGTTCTGCCGGCCGGTGGCGGAATAGACCCCCGTGGTGCCGGGCACGGCGAGCAGGGTGTTGTACACCTGGATCGCGTGGCGCGCGGCTTCCGCGCGCTGGGCGCCGGACGCCGTGTTGGCGGTGCTCATGTACAGCATGCCCTGGTTGTTCAGGACCTGCCGCTCCACGTCGCGATAGATCGTGTCCTTCGCCGCCACCGTGGCGGCGGCGCTCCAGTACTCGAGCGCCTTCGCGTCGTCCTTCCGCTTGGACGCCACGTTGCCGAGCACCATCACGCCGTAGGGAGAGGCGGGGTAGAGGCGGTTCGCGGCGGCGGCCAGGTGCTCGGCCGAATCGAGCTTCTCGGCGTTGAGCGCGTTGATCGCGCCGTTCACCAGGCCGAGGTAGCCGGGCAGGCCGCCGCGATAGGCCGTCGTGATCTCCGAGCAGGCCGGCTTCGCGGTCTCGACGACGCGGAACAGGGAGTCGATCGTGACGACGAGGTCGATGGGGCTCTCGGGGTTCTGCACGAAGCCGAGGGTGCCGCGGCGCGGGGTGAGCGACATGTTCGGCTGGCTCAGCCAGAACGACAGCGTCTGCCCCAGGTAGAGCGCCTGGACCGTGGGATCCTCGCCCTTGACCGCCTCGAGCTGCTTCACGGCGCTGGAGAGCAGCGTGGCGGCGCCGGGGGTGCCCTGCGCGCCGCGCGCCTGCTCCACCGCGAAGGATGCCTTGGCGAGGGCGCCCTTGGACGCCGTCAGGTCGCATGCGGCGGGCGCGGTCTGCGCACCGAGGGTGGTGGCGGCGAGGAGCAGCGCGCCAGCGGTGGGGAACGTCTTACTGAACAGGGCCATCTGCGATCTCCTGGTAGGAACGAAGGGCCAACGCGCACGGGCGCCGCCTCCCGTCCGGGTACCCACTCGGGTCAACGGCGTTCCGCTGCCTCACGGGCGAGATGGTAAATATCGAGGGGGCGGCGTCCGGTCGCCAGTGCGATGCGCTGCACGTCGTCGAACTCCGGCTTGCCCCGCGTGCTGCCATCCGGCAGGGTGACTTCCTTCACCCGCACGGACTCGCCGAGCACCGTGACGGCCACTTCGCGGCGCGGCAGCGCGAGGCGGCTCACGTCGCTTCGCCGCACTCCGATGGCGCTGGTCTCCGCAAGCAGCAGGCCTTCGAGGCGCGCGGCATCGCCGGGCCGGCACAGGATCTCGATCCGCGTCCCCGCCCGGCCCTTCTTCATGGTCACCGGCAGCAGGACGACGTCGAGCGCGCCGTCCTCGCGAGCCCGGTCCGCGAACGCCGCCAGGTACTCCGGCGACATGTCGTCGACGTCGCTCGCGAGCATCGCCAGGCTCTCGCGGCCGGCATCGCGCGGTGCGTCCACCGAATCGGCGAGCACGATGCGCAGGGCGTTCGCGCGCCCCGGGAAGTCCCTGGTGCCGGCACCGTAGCCGCTGGCGATGGGGATGTACTCCGCGGGTGGGGGCCCGGCCGAGAGCACGCGGACCAGCGCGGCGCCCGTGGGCGTCACGAGCTCCCCTGCACCCTCCGGCCCGGGCCGCACGACGTGGCCCTCGAGCAGCTTCAGCGTGGCCGGCGCAGGCACCGGCAGCAGGCCGTGCGCGGCCCGCACGGTGCCGTCGCCGGTCCGCAGCGCGCCACAGCGCACTTCGTCCACCCCGAGCAGCGCGAGGCCCCAGATGCTTCCCACCACGTCGAGGATCGCGTCCACCGCCCCGACCTCGTGCAGGTGCACCTGCTCGGGCGGCATGCCGTGGATCTCCCCCTCCGCGGTGGCGATGGCCCGGAAGGTCGCGTCGGCCTTCGCCTTCACCGCGGCCGGCGCGTCGGTGCGCGCGACCATCTCGCGGATCTCCGCGATGTGCCGCCCGTGGGGCTGCGGCGGAATCTCGAACTCCACCTTCCAGCACACGAGCTCACCGCGCAGCACCTCGCGGATGTCCACGCGAACATCGGCGAGCCCGAGGCGCGCGGGCAGCGCGCGGAGCCACTCGGGATCGAGCCCGAGGCCAAGGAGCGCCCCGAGCGTCATGTCGCCGGCGATGCCGCTGAAGGGATCGAGGATCGCGAGTCGTGTCATGACGCAGAAGATATCGGGTTGGAATCGATGCAGCGTCGGCACGCGGCGAGACACCGCAGTTGACGGCGCGTGTGGCGCGAGTGTAAGATGCGTCCATGAACGCCACCGGGAACAACGCGAACCCGAATAATCCCAACCGGCCCTCGGCCCGGTCTGGCTAGCTCGCGCATCTCGGTGGTTCACCGTGTCGCCCGCCCGCCAGACTCCGGAGTCTGGCGGGCATTTGTTTTTCTGATGGGGTGTAGGTCAATTGGCAGACCGCCCGGCTGTTACCCGGGAAGTTGCAGGTTCGAATCCTGCCGCCCCAGCTCGCAGTCCGCTTCGCCGTTCGCGCTAGAATCGATAGGACGCGCCGCTGCCGGTATTGAACACCACCACGCGCGCGTCGCCCGGGATGCGGCCCTCCCGCACCAGCAGTTCCAGCACCGCGAGCGCGCAGCCGCCCTCGGGCGCCGCATCCACGCCGGAGGCGCGGCTCAGACGGAGCGTCGCGTCGCGGATCGCCTCCTCGCTCACCGAGGCCGCGTCGCCGCCGCTCTCGCGCAGCGCGCGCAGGATCAGGCGGTCGCCCAGCGGACCGGGCACCCGCAGGCCGCTCGCGTGGGTGCTCGGATGTTCCCACGGCGTGGCCTTGAAGTCGCCCGCGTGGAACGCACGCACCATCGGCGCGCACCCGTCGGCCTGCGCGACCACCATCCGCGGCAGCGTGACGTCGTTGCGCAGCCACCCGCCCGCACGCATCTCGGCGAACACCTTCCACATGCCGATCAGTCCCGTGCCGCCCCCGGTGGGGTAGATGACGTGCGTCGGGAGGGTCCACCCGAGCTGCTCCGCGAGCTCGATGCCCATGGTCTTCTTGCCCTCGATGCGGTACGGCTCGCGAAGGGTGGACATGTCGAAGAACCCGTGCTCCGCGGCGTACGCGCGCGACTGCTTGCCGGCGTCGCCGATGTGCCCGTCCACGAGGTGCAGGTCGGCGCCAAGCGCGGTGATGGTCGCGAGGATCGGGGACGGCGTGCTCGCGGGCGCATACACGCGCACCGGGATGCCCGCCGCCGCGCCGTAGGCGGCGAGCGCCGCGCCGGCATTGCCCGCCGTGGGCACCACGAAGCCCGGCACGCCGAGCGCCGCG
>JAQBPZ010000396.1 GCA_028287225.1 Gemmatimonadota bacterium | reverse complement strand
TTCGGCGGTGATCTGCTGGAGTTCGAGATCCCCGACCAGCGCTCCAGGGGGCCGCGCGAGGTCGCGCCCCGCGAGGTGCTGCGGGCACCGGCGCCTCCCGCGGCGCCGGCTCGTCCGGCGTTCGACGACCTGCCCATGCTCGACGACGGGCCGCCCGAGGACGGGGAGGACACGTCGTTCGGCGGGGACCTGCAGCTCATCATGCCGGACGACGAGGACTCCGCGGCCGACGTCGCGGCCGCTCGCCGCCGCCCGGAGCCGAGCGCGCTGGACGACATCCCGCTCATGGACCTCGATCTCCCGATGTCGGGCGAGGCGTCGGCCCGGATTTCCGGCGCCCCCGTACCGGGACTCGGCGACGACGAGCTGGAGATGATCGACCTCTCCGCGCCGTCCAGCGCGCCGCCCGCGTACGAGCGGCAGGCCGAGGTGCCCCAGCCCGCCGCGGCGGAGCTGTCGCCCGCGGAGCTCGACGTTCGCGCCGAGCTCGATCTCGACGTACCCCCCATCGTCCGCGAGCTCGCGCCCAGCAGTGCGACGCCGGAGGCGTACGAGGCCGGCGGCGACGCGGTCCAGGAGACCCCCGACTCGGGCAGCTTCATCGCGATCCCCGAGCATACGCGTCCAACGTCGACGATCATGGCCGCGCACTCGGTGGAGATGCTGCAGGCCGAGGTGGACACCGATCCCGAGGATTACGGGCTGCGTCGCCGCCTGGGCGAGGTGATGCTCGAGTCGGGAGATCGCGAGGGGGGCATGCGCGAGCTGGAGGCCGCGATGATCGGCTTCGAGCGCACCGACGACCTGTCGTCGGCCGCCTCGCTCGCCGACGAGATCGTGCTGCTGAATCCCGGCTCCGTGCGGCATCACCAGAAGCGGGTGGAGTACGCGTTCCGCACCAACGAGCGCGGGCGGCTCATCGAGGCCTACCTCCAGCTGGCCGACGCGCTCTTCCGCGTGGACCAGCTGGAGAAGTCGCGCGCCATCTATCAGCGCGTGCTCGACCTCTCGCCCGACGACCTGCGCGCCAACGCGGCGCTCGAGAGCTTCCCGGCCGAGGAGGTCGCGCCCGCGCCGGCGCCCGCTCCGAAGGGTCGCCCCAGTACCGCCATACCGCGCCCCGCGGCGCCGCTCAAGCCGATCGTCACCAGCGACGACGAGTTCGTGAACCTCGGCGACTGGCTGCGCGACGACGCGGCGCCGAAGGACACGCGCATGGTCGTCGAGGAGAAGGAGCCGACCGGCGACGAGGAGGCGGACTTCCAGGACATGCTCCGGAAGTTCAAGCAGGGGATCGCCGAGAACGTCGAGGACGAGGATCATCAGAGCCACTACGACCTGGGCGTGGCGTACAAGGAGATGGGACTCCTGGACGAGGCGATCGCGGAGTTCCAGAAGGCGCTGCGCGGCCCCGCGAACCGCGTGTCCACGTACGAGGCCCTGGGGCAGTGCTTCATCGAGAAGGAGCAGTATCCCATGGCCGCCACGATCCTGGGCCGCGCCGCGGCGGAGAAGGGCGTGAGCGACGACCAGCTCGTGGGCGTGCTCTACCTCCTCGGCGTGGCGGCGGAGCAGCGCGGCCAGCTCGACCTGGCGTCGCAGTACTACCAGCGGGTGTTCGTGATCGACATCCAGTTCCGGGACGTCGGCGACCGGCTCGCCGCGGTGGAGGGGGCGTCGTGACCGGCACCGCCTCGCGCACGCGCACGCCGGCCACGTCGGCGCTGCGCGACATCCAGGCGCCCGTGCAGCAGCGGCTGGACGAGGTCGTGACCGAGATGCGGCGCGTCGTGACCGCGGACCTGCCGCTGATCGAGCAGGTGAGCTCGCACCTGCTGGGCATGCGCGGGAAGATGTTCCGCCCCACGCTCGCGCTGCTGGCCAGCGAGGTGGCGGGAACGCCCGAGCCGCGCGCCATCACGCTCGCCGCCGTCCTGGAGCTCATGCACCTGGCGTCGCTCGTGCACGACGACTCCGTGGATCATTCGTCGCTGCGGCGCGGACTGCCCACGGTGAACTCGCTCTTCAGCCATCAGGTGAGCGTGATCATGGGAGACTTCCTGTACTCCCGTGCGCTCGAGGCGCTCGTCGCGCTGGGCGACCTGGACCTGCTCCGGGTGCTCACCGGTGTCTCCACGCAGCTCACGATCGGCGAGATGCGGCAGCTCGCCGCGGTGGAGACGCTCGCGTTCACCGAGGCGGACTACGAGGAGCTGATCCGCGCCAAGACCGCGTCGCTGATCAGCGCGGCGTGCGAGACCGGCGCGATGTGCGGCGCACCCGCGCACCGCGCGGCGATGCGCCGCTTCGGGGAGCGGCTCGGGATGGCGTTCCAGGTAGCGGACGACATGCTGGACTACACGGGCACCTCCTCGGTGACCGGCAAGCCGTCCGGCCTCGACCTGAAGGAGCACAAGGTCACGCTGCCCCTCATCAGCGCGCTTCCGCGGCTGGATGCCTCGGGGCGGAGCCGGGTGGAAGCGCTGTTCGCGACCGACGAGCCCGGCGAGGACCAGGTCGCCGAGGTCGTGGAGCTGGTGGCGGCGGCAGGTGGTATCGATGCCGCGCGGCGTCGCGGCGAGGAGTTCGCGCAGGAAGCGGAGGAGGCCCTCGGCGGCCTTCCCGACACGCCGGCGCGCACCGCGCTCGCCGACGCAATCCCCTATGTCATGGACCGGCGATCGTAATGGCACCTCGTGGATCTTCCAGGCAGCGACCGACGTTTCATGGTATCACCCTGGCGTGCGGATTTGTCGCCGGTGGGATCATGACCGAGGTCGCGCGCCGATTCTTGCCGATCAGTCCCGTCAAGGAGTTCTTCACCACCGCCGTCACCCCGTCGTTCGGGCCCGTGACGGTCGATCTGATCATCATCAAGTTCGCGCTCGGTCCAGTTGCGCTGGACGTCTCGCTGCTCAGCCTGCTCGGCGTCCTGATCGCCTATCTCATCGCCAAGTCGCTTTTCTAGGAGAGTCGCATGTTCGGAAGCTTCGGAATGGGAGAGATGGTCATTCTCCTCGTCATCGTCCTCGTCCTGTTCGGCGCCAAGCGCATCCCCGAGATCAGCGCCTCGTTCGGCAAGGGGATCCGCGAGTTCAAGAAGAACGTGAACGACGTGCAGGAGTCCATCACCACGCCGGACACCCCGCGGTACGAGTCGCGCCTCCCCGCCGGCGATCCGCTCGCCACGCGCCCCCCGGTGACGCAGGACGAAGTGCGCCCGGAGCCGAAGCGGCTGCTGTGAAAGACGGTAGGACGGTAGGACGGTAGGACCGAAAGAGAGAACCGCAAAAGGGCACCTCGACCACGAACGGTCGGGGTGCCCTTTGCGATTCAGTGTCCTGCGGTCCTGCGGTCCTGCGGTCCTGCGGTCCTACCGTCCACCGTCCTACCGTCCTACCGTCGTTCAGGTCGTGGACTGCCGCCGGATCTGCGCGTTGATCTCCTTGCGCATGTCCTTGATCGTCGCCGTCTTGCGCAGGTCGTCCAGGTACAGCTGCACACGCTGGCGGCGCAGGGCCTCCATGCGGCGGGCGCGCAGCGCGGATTTCGCGGCCTCGAACGCCGCCTTGTCCGCCGGCTTCCGCGCGTCCACGCGGATCACGAACACGCCGTCCATCTGGCGGATCGGCGCGCTCACCGTGTTGAGGGGCAGCCCGAACGTCGCGCCGACCGCCTCACCGAGGCTGCCGTACTCGCGCGCCATGCCGCCGCGCGTCGTGAACGCCGTCTTCGACACGGGCAGCTTTGCCGCGGCGGCCGCCGCCTCGAGGGAGCTGCTGCGTGCCGCCGTCGCGAGCTGCGTCGCCGTCGGCATGATCCGGTCGAGCGCACGCATCGACGCCACGCGCTCGCGCACCGCGTCCTTCACCGCGCCAAATGTCTTGCCACCCTCTTGGAGGCTGTCCAGCCGCGCCACGTAATAGCCGTCCTCGGCATCGAACAGGTCGCTCGACTCGCCGATGCGCGGGCCGTTGAACGCCCACGCGCTCACGCTGGGGATGTAGCGCCCCTGCGCCTGCGCGGGCTCACCCTCGGAGGCCGTGACCTTGAACGCCGTGAGGCCCAGCGCCTTCGCCGCCGCGTCGAACTTCGCCGGCTGGTCCGCGCCCGCCGCCAGCTTCGCGAGCTGGTCGGCCTCGCGATCCACCCGCGCCGTCGTCGAGTCGCTCGGCGCCACCTTGAGGAGGATGTGGCGCAGGTCCAGCGTGTCGCCGCGCCGCGCGTCCTCCTTGATCAGGTGCCAGCCGAACTGGGTCAGCACGGGCTCTGAGAGCTGGCCCGGCTTGAGCGAGAACGCGGCCTTCTCGAACTCCGGCACCAGCTGTCCACGCGTGATGCCTTTCAGCTCACCGCCGTTGCCCGCCGTCGCCGAATCCACGGACTCGCGCTTCGCGACGTCCTCGAACTTCGCGCCGCCGGCGATCTCCGCCCGCAGCTGGCCGATGCGCGCGCGCACCGCCGCGCTGTCCGCCGCGGTCACGGTGCGTGGCAGGTGCAGCACCGAGAGCACCGCGCGCGCCGGCCGGTCGAACTCGCTGCGGTGCGCCTCGTAGTACGACTTCAGGTCGCCGTCCGACACGTTGCGATCGGCGTCCGTCGGCGCGGGATGGAACGCGACGAAGCTCGCCTGCGCGCTGTCGTTCGCGTCCTGCCAGCTGCGCCACAGCTCCGCGTCCGTCACGAACAATCCGCTCGTGACCTGCTCGAAGAGCTTCTCCTTCGGCACCTCGGTGCGGAAGTACTGCTCGAGCGCCACGAGCAGCCCCGACTGGCGCGCCTGGGCGCTGCCGAGAAGCCGCTGATACTTGACCGCGTCGAAGCGTCCGTCCGTCTGGAGATCCGGCGCGCTCTGCACCCAGGGCGGCGGCGCGAAGCGCGCGTAGTCGCGCAGCTCGGCGTCGCTCACCACGATGCCGCGCTTGCGGTACTCCTGCTCGAGCAGCACCTCGGCGACCATCTCGTCGAACGACTGGTTCTCGATGGCGCGCACTTCATCCTGCGTCATCGCGCGGCCGCCCGACTGCTGCTGTTGCTGCTGCTGAAGCTGCTGGGAGCGGCGCTGCCAGTCGGTGTAGAGGATGTCGCGGCCGTTCACGGAGGCCACGGCGGTCGTCGGGGTGACGGCGGTGCGGCCGAGAAGGCCGGAGGTCTCGACGAGGAGGAAACCGCCGATGAATGCGACCGCCAGGATCCAGAAAACGAACTTGGCGGAGCTCCGCATGGTTTGGAGCACGAGCAGGACTCCTTGACGCGCTGGAAAAACGGGGAGGGGGGAAGCTGCAAAAGCTATCCGGCCACAAGGGCTAAAATCAAGGGACGATGGCACTTCTGATTGACTAGTCCCACGCCGAGGCTACATTATTCCCCTCCCTCCCACGCCCCTGCGCGCCGCCACCGAGGCTTTGATGGCCAGCTCCGCCCGCATCGACGAGATCAAGAAGAAATTCGACGAGAACCCGCGTCGGTATTTCGCGCCCCTTGCCAACGAATTCCGCAAGGCGGGCGATCTCGAGCAGGCGATCCTCATCTGCGAGGAGTTCCTCCCGCAGCAGGCCGGCCACATGAGCGGCCACATCGTCTACGGTCAGGCGCTCTTCGAGGCCGGACGCCTGCCCGAGTCACGGACGGTCTTCGAGACCGCGCTGGGACTCGACCCCGAAAACCTCATCGCGCTGCGCCACCTGGGTGACATCGCGAGCGCGCAGGGCGAGCCGGTGGAGGCGCGTCGCTGGTACGACCGCGTCCTCGAGGCCGACCCGCGCAACGAGGAGATCCAGACGCTGCTCGCCACGCTCGACGCGGGCGGCGTCCCGTCCGGCGGCGTCCCGTCCGGCCGCGCGTCGGCCGGCACCTCCCCCTCGGCGGGCGACATCACCCCGATCGACCTCGACGTGGACGAGTCGGCGTTCGCCACGCCCGCCCCCACGGCCGCCGCCTCGCCGTTCGCTGCGCCCGACGCCCCCTTCGAGGCCCTGAGCCTCGAGGGGTTCGCACCCGGCGCGCCCCAGGCCGAGGCGCATCCGGGACGCGCCGAGGGGCTGGAGCCCGCCGAGTTCGAGGTGCCGACCACGCCGCACGCCCGGGCCGAAGGACTGGAGCCATCGGAGTTCGAGGCGCCCAGCGGACTCTCCATGCGCGCCGAGGGACTGGAGACCACCGAGTTCTCCGTGCCCGCGCCGCAGTCCACCGACCGGTCGCTGCTGGAGCTGGAGGGGAGCTTCACCGTCCCGGGCAGCACCGGCTCGGCTGCCGAGGTGACGCCGCCCTCCGGGCTGGAGGAGTCGGGTGCCGCGCATCCGCCCGCCGCCGACGAGCCGGCGCTGCCGTCGCTGGACCTGGACCAGGGCCTGGCAGTGCCGGCGCATGGCGACGCGCTGGCCGGCTTCGCCACGCCGCCGGCCGACGTCCCGCTGGGACAGGCCGCGGGCCACGGTGCCGAAGATCCCCGCATGGAGCCGCCGGCCGCCATGGAGGCCATGCCGGCGCTCGAGATGGGCGAGGTGATCCCGGAGGGGGCGCCAGAGGCCACTGGCACTCCCCCGCTGATGGAGCTGCCGCCCTCGGTGATCGCGGCGGAATCGGCCCTCATGGATGCCGGGGACGAGTATGGCGAGGTGAGCGACGCGGAGGAATCCCGAGCCGCGGCGGGTGGGCAGGCGCCATTCGTCACCGAGACGATGGCGGAGCTGTACCTCAGCCAGGGGTTCCACGCACAGGCGCTTGGCGTCTATCGGCAGCTGGCCGCCGCCGCACCGGGCGACGCACGCCTTCGCGAGCGCGTCGCGATGCTGGAGCGCGGGGAGTACGACGACGCGCCGGCGGCCGCCGGACCCACGGTTCGGGAGTTCCTCTTCCGCATGGCGACGCGCCGTCCCGGCGAGGGCGCGGCGTCCACGCTGCCCCCTGCCGACGCGGACTTCGCGTCGTTCGATGCGGTCCCGGAAGCGCCGTACGAGGCGCCATCGCCGGCGCCCGCCGCGCCCTCGTGGGAGCGCGAGCTGGACACCCGTGACGAGCCGGAGGGCACTCCGGAGAGCAGCGCGCCGCTGCCCTTCATGGACGTCGGCGACGAGCCGGCGGCGGAGGTGCAGGCGCCGGCGCCCATGCCCTCGCCCGCGGAACGTGCGACCACGGCGCAGGGCGGGGCGGGAACAGGCACCATCGACGCGCTGTTCGGCACTCGCCCGACCGGCACCTCCGAGGACTCGGCCGCCTCTGCGCTCGCGCAGGCGTTCGGCGGCTCCAGCGAGGCGCCCACCATCACCGGCCGGCCGGCGCGCGCCGCCTCGGCCGAGCTGTCGCTGGACAGCGTGTTCCGCGACGGCCCGCCGCGTCCTCCGCGCGTGTCGCAGAGCTTCTCGTTCGACCAGTTCTTCTCGGAGAGCGGGGGCGACGCGCCCCCCGCGGGCCAGCCCGGCGCCCCCGAAGGCGACGCGGGGGAGCCGGCCGAGCGCAATGCGGACGACGTGAAGCAGTTCAACTCCTGGCTGCAAGGTCTGAAGCCCCAGTGAGGATCGCCGTCCTCAACGGACCGAACCTCAACCTGCTCGGCACCCGGGAACCGGAGCTCTACGGCCGCACGACGCTGCCGGAGCTCGAGGCCCATCTTGCCGAGGTGGCGCGCGAGCTCGGCGTGGAGCTGGAGTGCGCGCAGGTGAACGGGGAGGGGGCGCTCGTGGACCTGGTGCACGGGCTCCGGGGCAGGGCCGCCGGCGCCGTGATCAACGCCGGCGCCTACTCGCACACGAGCCTCGCGCTCCGGGACGCCCTGGTGGGCGTGGGACTCCCGTTCGTGGAGGTGCACGTCACCAACGTGTTCGCGCGCGAGCCCGAGCGGCATCACTCGATGCTCGCGCCGGCCGCGGTCGGCGTGATCGTGGGGATGGGGACCCCCGGGTACGAGCTGGCGCTGCGCGGCCTCGTGGCGAGCCTGTACGCGCGGAGCCTGGCGTGACCATCGACCGCCGGCCGGCACGCGTCCATGTGGACCGTCGCGCAGAGCGCTTGCAGGCGCTCGTGGAGGGGCTCACCGCCGCGCACCTGGACGGCCTGGTGCTGACCGGGCTGGCCAACATCCGTTATCTCACGGGCTTCTCGGGCTCCAGCGCGCTGCTGGTGGTCACGGCGCGCGACGTGGTGCTCATCACCGACTTCCGGTACCAGACCCAGGTCGTGGAGGAGGTCGGAAGCATCGCCCGGGTGTCCATCGAGGCCTCAAGCCTCTGGACGGGCCTGTGGCAGCAGCTCGGCGCCATGGCCAACCTGAAGGTCCTCGGCTTCGAGACCGCGCACGTGCAGCACCGGGATTTCCAGCGGCTCGTGGAGGCCGGGGCGCGGTGGCAGTGGCGGCCGACCACCGACCTCGTGGAGACGCTGCGCGAGCGAAAGGACGAGGGCGAGGTCCACCTGATCCTGGAGGCCGCCGGCGTGGCGACGCGCGCGCTGGAGCGCACGCTGCCCCAGGTGCGCAGCGGCATGTCGGAGCTCGAGGTGGCCGGCGTGCTGGAGAAGGCGCTGCGCGACGAGGGGAGCGAGGGGTTTCCCTTTCCCTCCATCGTGGCGAGCGGCCCGCGCTCGGCGCTGCCGCACGCCCGGTCGTCCCCGCGGCGGATCGAGCGTGGCGACTTCCTGCTCATGGATTTCGGGGCCGAAGTCGCCGGCTACTGCTCGGACGTGACCCGCACCGTGGTGGTGGGCCAGGCATCCACCGAGCAGCGTGAGGTCTACGACGTGGTGCGGGTCGCGAACGAGCGCGCCTCCCGGGGCGTCCGGGCCGGGATGACCGGGCGGGATGCCGATGCCATCGCGCGCCACTACATTGATCGGGCTGGATTTGGTGAGCTGTTCGGGCACAGCCTGGGGCACGGGATCGGGCTGGAGGTGCACGAGGCGCCTCGCCTGGCCCGGACCGCCGACGGAGCGCTTCCGGAGGGTGCAGTGGTGACGATCGAACCGGGAATCTATCGGCCCGGGTGGGGCGGCGTGCGCATCGAGGACGACGTGGTGCTCGGTGCCGAGGGGCCGCACATTCTGACGCAGTTTCCGCGCGAGCTCCTGGAGCTCGGCTGATGCCACAGCGAGAGCCGGGGCATGCCAACTCAATCGGGCCTATGATCGACCTACGCTACGTCAAGAAGCTCATCGACATCCTCGATGAATCCACCGTCGACTCCATCGAGATCTCGTCGGACAAGGGGATGAAGATCCGCATCTCCAAGAGCCCCACGGGCCGCGGGGCGATGCAGGTGGCTCCGCCGGCGCTGATGGCCCCCATGGTCGCTGCGCCGCCGCTGGCCCTGCCGCAGCCGTCGGGCGGCGAAGCGGCGTCCGCCGGCGGCAGCGACGTGTCGCGCCCGGAGGGGAAGAGCGGGAGTGAGGTGAAGTCGCCGATGGTCGGCACGTTCTACGGCGCGCCGGAGCCGGGCGCCAAGCCGTACGTGGCCGTGGGCTCGCGGGTCTCCAAGGGCGAGATCCTCTGCATCATCGAGGCGATGAAGATCATGAACGAGATCGAGTCCGAGGTGACTGGTGTGGTGACCGAGGTGCTCGCCTCCGACGCGCAGCCGGTGGAGTACGGACAGGCGCTCTTCCGCATCGACCCGAATGGCTGAGCCGCGGCCGGCGCCGGCACGGGCCGCGGCTCCTGCCGCGGCCGAGGCGGGCAGCCCGTTCAACTTCAAGGCCGTGCTGCAGCAGCTCGTGCAGCGCGGGGCCTCCGACCTGCACCTCAAGGTGGGCCGTCCGCCCACGCTGCGGCTGCACGGCGAGCTCGTGCCCCTCGAGGCGCCCGCGCTCCGGCCGGAAGACCTCAAGTCGCTCGCCGAGCAGCTGATGACGCCGCGGCAGGTGAAGGAGTTCACGGACAACAAGGAGTGCGACTTCGCCATCGGCGTGCCGGGCATCGGGCGCTTCCGCTGCAACGTGTACCAGCAGCGCGGCTCGCTGTGCTACGCCATGCGGGCCATCCCGTACCAGGCGAAGACCCTCGCGGAGCTCAACCTGCCTCCCGTGCTCCAGGAGGTGGCGCTCAAGCCGCGCGGGCTCGTGCTCGTCACGGGCATCACCGGCTCGGGCAAGAGCACGGCGCTCGCGGCGATGATCCAGCACCTCAACGAGCATCGCCACGCGAACGTGATCACGATCGAGGATCCGATCGAGTTCCTGCATCGCGACATCAACTGCAACATCAACCAGCGCGAGGTCGGCACGGATACCGCCACCTTCGCGCAGGCGCTGCGGCGCGTGCTGCGGCAGGACCCCGACGTCATCCTGATCGGCGAGATCCGCGACCTGGAGACGCTCGACACCGCGCTCAAGGCCGCGGACACGGGGCACCTGGTCTTCAGCACGCTGCACACCACCGACGCCACGCAGACCATCAACCGCGTGCTGTCGTTCTACCCTCCGCACCAGCAGGCGGAGGTCCGCTTCTCGCTCGCCAGCGCGCTCCAGGCGGTGGTGTCGCTCCGGCTGGTGCCGCGCGCCGACAAGGCCGGCCGCGTGCCGGCGTGCGAGGTGCTCATCAACACCGCCGCGGTACGCGACCAGATCCGCGACATGGACAAGACGCTCAACATCCCCGACCTCATCAAGGAGGGCACGGTGCAGTACGGGATGCAGAGCTTCGACCAGGCGCTGATGGGGTACTACTCGCAGGGCATCATCTCCTACGAGAGCGCGGTGTTCTTCGCCACGAGCCCCAGCGAGTTCGCGCTCCGGGTGCAGGGCGTCGCCGGCACCAGCGACACGAGCTGGTCCGGCTTCGAGAAGCCCGCGGCGTCGTGATCGTCCTTTCCGGAGTCTTGCATGTTTAAGAAGGTCCTGATCGCCAACCGCGGCGAGATCGCGCTGCGCGTCATCCGCGCCTGCCGCGAGCTCGGGGTGCAGACGGTCGCCGTCTATTCCGAGGCCGACCGCGAGTCCCTCCACGTCCGCTTCGCCGACGACGACGTCTGCATCGGCCCCGCGCCGGCGCGCGACTCGTACCTCAAGATCCCCCGCCTGATCGCCGCCGCCGAGATCACCGGCGCCGACGCCATCCACCCGGGCTACGGCTTCCTCGCGGAGAACGCGGAGTTCGCGGAGATCTGCGCGGCGAGCAACATCGCCTTCATCGGGCCCACCGCGCAGCAGATCCGCGTGATGGGCGACAAGGCCGCCGCGCGCAAGGCGATGACGGCGGTGGGCGTGCCGATCGTGCCCGGCACGCCCGGGCCGGTGGAGGACGTGGACGAGGCGATGGAGTTCGCGCGCAAGATCGGCTTCCCGGTCATCATCAAGGCCGCTGCGGGCGGCGGCGGCAAGGGGATGCGCGTCGCGAAGGATGCCGAGGAGTTCGAGCGCTCCTTCCAGCTCGCGCGCAGCGAGGCGCTCTCCGCCTTCGGCAACGGCGACGTCTACGTCGAGAAGTACCTGATGCGCCCCCGGCACATCGAGTTCCAGATCATGGGCGACCGCTTCGGCAACGTGATCCACCTCGGGGAGCGCGACTGCTCGGTGCAGCGGCGCCACCAGAAGCTGATCGAGGAGTCGCCGAGCCCCGCGATGACGCCGGACCTCCGCAAGCGCATGGGCGACGCCGCCGTCGCCGGCGCCAAGGCCATCGACTACGTGGGGGCCGGCACGATCGAGATGCTGCTGGAGAACGGGGAGTTCTACTTCATGGAGATGAACACCCGCATCCAGGTGGAGCACCCGGTCACGGAGATGATCACGGGCGTGGACCTCGTGAAGGAGCAGATCCGCGTGGCCGCGGGGCTCCCGCTCCAGGTCACCGAGCTGCCCCCGCTGCGCGGCCACGTCATCGAGTGCCGCGTGAACGCGGAGGACCCGAACCGCAACTTCCAGCCGTCGCCGGGCCGCATCACCGCGTACCATCCGCCCGGCGGCAACGGGGTGCGGATCGACTCGCACGTCTATGCCGGCTACACGGTGCCGCCCTACTACGACTCGATGATCGCGAAGGTGATCTGCCAGGGCCGCGACCGCGAGGAGGCGCTCGCCAAGATGCGCCTCGCGCTGGAGACGTTCATCATCGAGGGCGTGACGACGACGATGCCCTTCCTCGCGCGCGTCATGCAGAACCCGCGCTTCCAGGCGGGCGACGTGGACACGAAGTTCCTGGAGCGCGAGCCCGACCTGATGAAGGAGCCCGGCCAGTGAAGATCGACGTCGTCTACGGCGTGCAGCAGCTCACGCCGCAGGACGTGCAGGGACGCGTGGTGGCCGTCATCGACGTGCTGCGCGCCTCCACCACCATCGCCGTGGCGCTGGCGAACGGCGCGAAGGCGATCATCCCCCTCGAGAGCACCGAGGAGGTCGCGGTGCGCGCGAAGCAGCTCGAGCGCGGGGCCGTCCTCCGCGCGGGCGAGCGGCGCATGCTCAAGGCCGAGGGCTTCGACCTGGGCAACTCCCCGCTCGAGTACCCCCGGGAGGTCGTGGAGGGCAAGACGGTCCTGCTCAGCACCACCAACGGCACCAAGGCCCTCCTGGCGGTGCAGGGGGCGCGTGACGTCGTGGTCGCGTCGTACGTCAATCTCACGGGGGTGACGACGATGCTCCGCACCGCGCTGCGGGGCGGCGCCGACATCGCCATCGTCTGCGCCGGCCACGAGCGGCAGTTCAGCATCGAGGACGCGGCGTGCGCGGGACGCTACGTGCACCACGTCGCCCGCCGCCTCTCGGGCATCGAGCTCAACGACGCGGCGATGGCGGCCACGCTCCTGGACCGCAAGTACGGCGACAACCTGATTCGGCTCTTCAACTCCGCGGCGCATGGCCGGGCCCTGGCCGCCGCGGGCTTCGAGGGCGACCTCGCGGTCTGCGCCGCGGTGGATTCGTACCCGGTCATCCCGATCTACCAGGACCGGCAGATCACCAAGCTGGGGCCCGAACGCGAGCGGTAACCAGGGTGGGTAGCACTTCGATCAAGCGCGAGCTCACGGGCATCGCGCTCCTGCTCTTCTCGGTCTTCGTCGCGGCGGCCCTGCTGTCGCTCGCCCTGCGCGGATTCGGCGCGGGCTTCGACATGGGTCCCGTCGGCCGCATCCTGTCGGAGCCGATGGTCGCGCTTCTCGGCTGGCCCGCGGCCACCCTCGTCCCGTTGATCCCGGCCGTCCATGCGCTCCGGCTCTTCGGGCGCATGGAGCCCACGACGGACCAGTCGTGGATGATCTGCCTCGCCGGCTTCGTCGTGCTGCTGCCCATCGCGGTGGGGCTCGGCGCCAACGCGCAGCGGGGCGAGTACTCGCACGCGGCCGGCCTCTGGGGCGGCTTCGTCGCCTTCTACTGGCGCGCCTGGTTCGGCGGGGTGGGCGCGTGGCTCATCGTCGCGCTGGCGCTGAGCGGGCTCACCGCCATCACCCTGCGCTGGAACCCGGTGCGGATGCTCGTCGGCCGGCCGGCTCCAACGCCGGACTCCGCGCCCGCGAGCGGCGCCGCCGCAGAGCTGATGGACGAGCCGTACTCCCCTCCCTCCAAGCGGAGACGGCAGAAGACGGAGCGCAAGGATCTGGCGCTCTCGCTGGAGCCGGCGCCGGAGGAGTTCGAGGCGCTGGACCCGCTCGCCGCGATGCAGGCGTCGGCCAACGTGGATGCCGACGCCAAGGAGGACGCCGCCATCGAGGAGGCGGCCAAGCGGCGTGGCAAGAAGAAGAAGGGCGACGACGCCGCCCCGAAGGCGCGCCGCGAGGACGAGATCGCCGCCGCCATCGACGCGACCGAGGTGCCGGACACCGGGTCCGACGAGCTGCCGCCCACGGACCTGCTGTCGTACGCGCCCACGAAGAACGCCGACCAGGGGAAGCGCGAGCTGGACGCGATGGGCGTGAAGCTCATGGACGCCCTGCGCACCTTCAAGGTGGAGGGGCGGCTCGTCAATCGCACGACGGGCCCCACGGTCACGCAGTACGAGGTGGAGCCGGCGTCCGGCGTGAAGGTGCGCCAGATCGCGAACCTCTCCAACGACCTGGCGCTCGCGATGCGCGCGGCGTCGATCCGCATCGTGGCGCCGATCCCGGGACGCGGCGCGGTGGGCGTGGAAGTGCCCAATCCGACGCCGGAGATGGTCGGCTTCCGCGACCTGCTGGAGCACGCCGACTTCAGGACGGCGCGCGCGGCGCTGCCGATCGTGCTGGGCAAGGACCTCGAGGGCAAGCCGGTGATCGCGGACCTCGCGAAGATGCCGCACCTGCTCATCGCGGGCGCCACCGGATCGGGCAAGTCGGTGTGCGTGAACACCATCATCACGAGCCTCGTGTACCGGCACACGCCGCGCACGCTCCGCTTCCTGATGGTGGACCCGAAGATGGTGGAGCTCTCGGTCTACAACACGCTGCCGCACCTGCGCCACAAGGTGATCACGGACAACCGGGACGCCGCCGCGGTGCTCAAGTGGGCCGTCATGGAGATGCAGGAGCGCTACGAGCTGCTCGCCGCCAACGGGTGCCGCAACCTGCAGGACTTCAACAAGCGCGTGCAGGACCGGTCGCCGCTCAAGCTGCCGCGGCGCAAGGACGTGGCCTTCGAGGACTCCGTGTACCGGGGCGACATCCTGCCGTACATCGTCGTGATCATCGACGAGATGGCGGACCTGATGATGACGGTGCAGGGGGAGGTGGAGACGCCGATCGCGATGCTCGCGCAGAAGGCGCGCGCCATCGGGATCCATCTCATCCTGGCCACGCAGCGCCCCTCGGTGAACGTGATCACGGGGCTCATCAAGGCGAACTTCCCCAGCCGGATCGCGTTCCGCGTAGCCAGCGGGATCGACAGCCGCACGATCATCGACGGCGGCGGCGCCGAGATGCTCCTCGGCAACGGCGACATGCTGTTCATCCCGCCGGGCAAGAGCGAGCCGTCGCGGCTCCAGGGCGCGTACCTCTCGAGCGAGGAGACGGAGCGCCTGATGACCTGGTACGAGGCCCAGCGCGACCGCCGCCGCGCCGCCCTCCGCGAGGCCGGCATGGACCTCGAGGCGGAGATGACCCCCGACGAGCCGGACATCCTGGACGCCATCCGCCAGCGCGAGGCCGAAGCGCGGGCCGCCGAGGGGGTGACGGACGAGGTCGGGAACGATGCGGGCGGACGGGATCCGTTGTTCCGCGAGGCCGCGGAGCTGTGCATCCAGAACCAGTCCGGCTCCACGTCGCTGCTCCAGCGCCGCCTGGGCATCGGGTACGGCCGCGCGGCCCGCGTGATCGACCAGCTCGCGGACGCCGGCGTGCTGGACCCGAAGAGCGGTCCGAAGGGCCGCGAAGTCCGCATGACGTACGAAGACCTCGAGCGCATCTTCGGCTCGCGCGACTAGCCGTCGCGTCTCTCCCGCCACTTCCGCGATCGTGATGCTCATTCGCCCGCTCGTGCTCGCCGCGCTCCTCGCCTGTCCGGCCGGAGCGCAGGTCATCCCCGGCGGCCCCCCGAACGTTCCGCCGGCGATGGTGGCCGATACGGTGCCGGCGCCGTTCGAGCGCCCGAACGGCTCGCTGCTGCGCCCCGGGACGGTCACCTACGACCTGTCGTCGAGCCGCGCGGGACAGCTCGCGTCGCTCGGCACGCGCACGGTGCAGGTGAGCGAGAGCACGGTAGCGGGCATGCCGGCGTGGCTGGTGACGGAGTCGCGCACCGGATCGGCGGTGGCCACGACGGACTCGCTGTACCTGACGCGTGCGGAGCTCATGCCGGTGCGCTGGAGCGCGACGTCGGGCCGCGCGGTGCTGGGCGCCTCCTTCGCGCGCGACACGGCGTTCGGCGCGCTCCAGAGCTACCAGGGGCGCGCGTCGTTCACGGTGGGCGCGGCGGGCTCCGCGCTCGTGACGCCGGGGATGGTGGAGCGCATCGTGGAGATGCTGCCGCTCCACGTCGGCTATCACGCGCTCGCCTCGCTGCTGGTGGTGGAGATGAGCGCCCCGCGCGTGCAGCCGGCCGAGCTCGTGGTGGATCGCGAGGAGCCGCTGCAGCTCGGCGATCAGGTGGTTGCGTGCTGGGTGGTGACGCTGCGCTCCGGTGGGGCGGAGGAGCACCTGTGGGTCACGAAGGACTCGCTGCGCGTGGTGAAGACCGAGCAGCTGATCGGCGGCGCCACACTGACGGCGCTGGTGCACCCACCCGCTCCCGTGATGCCCGTCGTCGTGCCCGCCGATTCCTCGGGCATGCGCCCGCTCGCGGTCCCGCCAGTCGTGCCGCCCACGCCCTGACGCCGCGGCGCGGTCGGCCGCTTCAACACGGAGACGCGGCCGCTCGGGACGCATCCAGACGGCCCAGGTTCGGACCGGATGCAGCGAGTGCACCGAAAACTGCCGAATCATCTCCGGTGCAGCGTCGCCCCCCACTGCACCGGGGAGCGATCCGGCAGTTCTCGTTTCGATTCGGTGCACTCGCTGCATCCGTTCCGAACCTTACGCCACGCGTGGGCAGCCCGGGCGGCCGTTCGCTGGCATGGGATTGATGCGCGGCGCGGTGGCGTGATGACGTGGCGCGGTCCGGGTGGCCCTAGAATGTGCCCCATGACAGCGGCCAGGCAGGCATTCGGGGAGCTGGGGGAGCGGGTAGCGGAGCGGTGGCTCGTGGGGAAGGGCTGGCGGGTCGTCCATCGCCGGTTCCGGAACGGGCACCGGGATCTCGACCTCGTCGTGGAACGGGACAATCTGACCGCTTTCGTGGAGGTCAAGGCGCGCCGCGGGGATCGGTACGGAGACCCGGTGGAGGCGGTCAACTGGCGCAAGCAGAAGGAGTTGGGCCGTTCTGCCCGCGTCTGGATCGCGAGGTTCGGCCGTCCCGGGATGGCGTATCGATTCGACGTCGTCGGGGTATTGTTCAATGGCCGGCAGGTGCGGGTCCGGCACGTGGAGCATGCCTTCTGCCTGTCACCTTCGGCTTGATTTCGGTGCCCGATCTTCGTAGTTTATTCGGGTATCGGCGCTGCTGCTTTTCCGGTACGCTTATGTCCGCGTGGCCAGAGGAATACACGACAAACGAGAGGATGTACTGAGATGGCTGTGTCCACGGGTAGCGACGAGAAGAAGAAGGCGCTGGGCCTCGCGATCGCGCAGATCGAGAAGAGCTGCGGCAAGGGCTCCATCATGCGGATGGGTGCCAAGGAGAAGGTGCGTATCGAGGCCGTGCCCACGGGCGCGATCAACCTCGACGCGGCGATCGGCGTGGGCGGCATCCCGCGCGGGCGTGTCACGGAGATCTACGGACCGGAGTCGAGCGGCAAGACGACCCTCTGTCTCCACATCGTTGCCAACGCGCAGAAGATGGGCGGCGTCGCCGCCTTCATCGACGCGGAGCACGCGCTGGACACGGAGTATGCACGGAAGCTGGGCGTGGACGTGGAGGGGCTCCTGATCTCGCAGCCGGACACCGGCGAGCAGGCGCTCGAGATCTGCGAGATCCTGGTGCGCTCCGGCGCGGTGGACATCGTGGTCATCGACTCCGTGGCGGCGCTCGTGCCGAAGGCGGAGATCGAGGGAGACATGGGCGACAGCCATGTCGGCCTGCAGGCGCGGCTCATGAGCCAGGCCCTCCGCAAGCTGACCGGCGCCATCGCCCGCTCCAAGACGATCGTGATCTTCATCAACCAGCTCCGCGAGAAGATCGGCGTCATGTTCGGCAACCCGGAGACGACGACGGGCGGCAAGGCGCTCAAGTTCTACGCCTCGGTCCGCCTGGACATCCGCCGCATCGGCCCGGTGAAGGACAAGGAAGAGGTGGTCGGGTCGCACGTCCGCGTGAAGGTCGTGAAGAACAAGGTCGCGCCGCCGTTCAAGCAGGCCGAGTTCGACATCATGTACGCGGAAGGCATCAGCCACACGTCGCTGCTGGTGGACATCGGTGCCGAGTCCAACATCATCGAGAAGTCGGGGGCCTGGTACAGCTACAACGGCCAGAAGATCGGCCAGGGCCGCGAGAACGCGAAGATGTATCTCAAGGACAACCCGGCCATGATGGCCGAGATCGAGGAGAAGGTGAAGGTCGTGCTGGGCATCACGGGGGATCAGCCCGCTGCCCTGTCCGATGCCGAGTCCGACGACGACGGGGAGTAGTCCCCTCGGAGGGTGCCCACGCCCCCGGGCGGTGGCACTTGAAATGCGAGTTGGTTCGGTCCCGCTGAGGCGGGGCTGAGACCGAAGCCAGAGGAGCCGAGGAGTCGTGCTCTGGAACCGATGGGGCCCGGAATCCCCTTCGAGACCAGGACAAGGCTTCTCGGCTTCCTCGTCTTCGGCGCATTCGCCGGTCGGCTGACCGTTCGGTCAGGCCGACTTCAGGCGCGGTCGGGCGTCCGAGCAGCCTCAACTCGGTCGGCCGTCCGAACTGCTTCAACGCTTCAAAGCTTCAATGCAGAGGGCGCCGAGGGGAACTGCGAGGACGCAGAGGACTGCCGCTCAGGCGTTCCCCTCTGTGTCCTCTGTGTCCTCTGTGGTAAAACGCTTTTGCAACGGCGTTTTACCACAGAGGACACAGAGGGCACAGAGGACCACGAAGGAGGTGTTGGAGGTGCGCCCGAGCGACCCTTCTCGGCGTCCTCTCTTTGCCCTCTGCGTCATCTGCGTTGAAGCGGTTCCCCTCGGCGGCCTCCGCGTTGAAGCAGCTTCCAGGTCGAAGCTCCAGGAATCTTCCACACGAGCATCCCATGAGCACCATCACGGCCATCACCCCCACGCCTCGGCATCCCGGGCGTTTCGAGATCCTCGTGGAGGGCAAGACGTACGCGACCCTCTCCCTGGACGCGATCGAGCGGCTGCAGCTCGCCGTCGGGCGGAGCGTCGTCGGGCTCGAGGAACACCTCGCTGCCGAATCGGCGCAGATCAAGGTCTACGACCGGGCGCTCAACATGCTCGCGTTCCGCGCCCGCGCCTCGAGCGAGCTCGCCCGGTCGCTCGTCCGCAAGGGCGAGATGAAGGAGCACGTCGACCGGGCCATCGCGCGGCTCCAGGAGCAGGGGCTGCTCGACGACGCGGCCTTCGCGCAGTCCTTCACCCGGAGCAAGGTCCTTGGCGCCGGGCAATCCCGCCGGCGGGTGCAGCAGGACCTCGCGCGCAAGGGCGTGGCGCGAGACGTCAGCGATGCCGCGATCGACACCGTGTTCGAGGAGGAGGGCGTGGACCAGGGCGCCGTGGTGGAGGAGGCGGCGCGCAAGAAGCTGCGGTCGCTGGCGAAGCTGGACCCCGCCGTGCGCCGTCGCCGCCTGTACGCCTTCCTCGCGCGCCGCGGCTACGACTCGAGCGACATTCGCAGCGCGATGGATGCGGTGGGGGAGGAGCTGAAGGGCGGGGAGGAGGAGTTACGAGGGATTAGGGATTAGAAGCGGGAACGAGTGCTGGGCGGGCGACATTGCCCGAGCCCTCATCCCTAATCCCTAATCCCTAATCCGCCTCTATATTTCCCCGGATGCACGCCTCCGAGATCCGCCAGCGCTTCCTCGACTACTTCGCGCGCCAGCAGCATGCCGTGCGCGCGAGCTCGTCGCTCGTGCCGAACGACGACCCCACCCTGCTGTTCGTGAACGCCGGGATGGTCCAGTTCAAGAAGGTCTTCCTGGGCATGGAGGAGGCGCCGGAGGGCAACCGCCGCGCGACCACGGCGCAGAAATGCGTGCGGGCAGGCGGAAAGCACAACGACCTGGAGCAGGTGGGGCACACCGCCCGGCACCATACCTTCTTCGAGATGCTCGGCAACTTCTCCTTCGGCGACTACTTCAAGCCGGAGGCGATCCGCTTCGCCTGGGAGCTGATCACGAAGGACCTCGGAATCGATCCGTCGCTGCTGCGCGTCACCGTGCACCACACGGACGACGAGGCGTACCGCCTGTGGCAGGAGATCTCCGGACTCGCTCCCGAGCGCATCTACCGCCTGGGCGACAAGGACAACTTCTGGCAGATGGCCGACACGGGCCCGTGCGGGCCGTGCACGGAGATCTACGTGGACCTGGCGAGGGTGGCGAAGGACTTCCGCTTCCCGGCGGGCGCATCCGGCGAGTGGACGGACACCAGCCGTGCCGAGTATTCGCACGACGCCTTCGTGGAAGGCGCCGAGGCGGGGCGCTTCCTCGAGATCTGGAACCTGGTGTTCATGCAGTACGACCGGCAGGCCGACGGCACCCTCGTGCCGCTGCCCCGGCCGTCCGTGGATACGGGCGCGGGGCTGGAGCGGATCGCGGCGGTGAAGCAGGGCGTGACGAACAACTTCCACGCGGACGTCTTCGCGCCGCTCATCGCGACGGTCGAGCGGGAGGTGGGCTTCACGTACTGGGGACGCGAGAGTGACGAGCACCGCGTCGGCGTGCGCATCGCGGGGGGCCGCGGCGGCATGGACGTGGTGCCCAACGCGGTGGATCCCGCGTCGTTCCGAGTGCTCGCGGACCATGCGCGCGCGGTCGCCTTCCTGCTGGCCGACGGCGTCTTCCCGTCCAACGAGGGGCGCGGCTACGTGCTGCGCCGCATCCTCCGCCGCGCGGTGCGCCACGCCTACCTGCTGGGGCGCCGCGAGCCGACGCTCGTGGCGGTGGTGCAGACGGTGATCGACACGATGGGCGAGGTGTACCCCGAGCTGCGGACGCGGGCGGAGCACCTGCTCAAGACGACGCGCGTGGAGGAGCAGTCGTTCCTCGCGACCATCGAGGGCGGGCTGACGCGCTTCGACCAGCTCGCGCCCGAGCACACGACGCAGGGCAGCACCGCCGTCCGCGGAACGATCAGCGGCGAGGACGCCTTCAGGCTCTACGACACCTTCGGCTTCCCGATCGACCTCACGGAGCTGATGGCGCACGAGCGCGGCTACACGGTGGACATCACGGGGTTCGAGGCCGCCCTCGGCGCCCAGCGCACGCGCTCCCAGGACGAGCGGAAGTCGCGCAAGCTCGGCGTTGAGGCCGACCTGCTCGGCGAGCTGGCGCAATGGGAGCGCGGGAGCGACGACGCGGACTCGCGCTTCGTCGGCTATGAGACGATCGAGCTGGAGACGAACGTCGCGGCACTTCGCCGCCTCGACGGCGACCGTGTGGCGGTGCTGCTGCGCGAGTCGCCCTTCTACGCCGAGTCCGGCGGCCAGGTGGCCGACGAAGGCGAGATCGTGGGCGAGGGGTGGCGGATCGACGTGGACGGCGTGCGGAAGGTGGAAGGGCGTTCCGCGGCGCTCGGCCGCCTCACGGGCACGTTCCACTTCGGGCCCGCGACGGCCCGTGTGCCGAGCCTGCGCCGCAGGGACACGGAGCGCAATCACACCGCGACGCACCTGCTGCATGCGGCGCTGCGCCAGACGCTGGGCGAGTCGGTCCATCAGGCCGGCTCGCTGGTGGCGCCGGACCGGCTGCGGTTCGACTTCACGCACCACGGCCCCGTGCCGTCCGAGAAGCTCGCGGAGATCGAGGCGGCGGTGAATCGCGAGATCTGGCGCGCGCTGCCGGTGAGCTCCACGGAGATGCCGTATCCCGACGCGCGCGCGAAGGGCGCCATGGCGCTCTTCGGCGAGAAGTACGGCGACGTCGTGCGCGTCGTGGACGTGCCCGGCGTGTCCATGGAGCTGTGCGGCGGCACGCACGTGCGGAGCACGGCCGAGATCGGGCTCTTCTACCTGGTGTCGGAGACGGGAGTGGCTTCCGGCGTGCGCCGCATCGAGGCGCTCACCGGTCCCGGCGCGTACGCGCAGCTCAAGGAGCGCGAGCGCGAGCTGCTGCGCGTGGCGGAGCTCGTGAAGACCCCGGTCGCCGCCGTCGAGCGGAAGGTGCAGCAGCTCCTCGACGAGCGGCGCGCGCTGGAGAAGAAGCTCGACGACGCCATGCGCGGCGGCGGGGCCGATGCGCTGCAGCAGCTCGTCGGCGCGGCGCAGCCGCTCGGCACCGCGGGCGCACGCCTCGTCATCGGCGAGGTGAGCGCCAGCGACGTGAAGGCGCTCCAGGCGATCGGCGACACGCTCCGCGAGCAGCTGGGAAGCGGCGTGGGGCTGCTGGCGGCGCGGTTCGAGGAGGGCAAGGGCGCCCTGCTCGCCGTGGTGTCCGACGACCTGCGCGAGGGCGGGCTGCGCGCCGATGCCATCGTGCGCGACGTGGCGGCCATCGCCGGCGGGCGCGGTGGCGGCAAGCCGCACATGGCGCAGGCGGGGGTCCCCGACGCCTCGCGGCTCGCGGATGCGCTGGCCGAAGCGCCGCGTCTGGTGCTGGCGATGATGGGCGGCGCGTGACGATCGGGGCGTGGCTGGCCGCCCGCGTGCCCGCTCCGCCGGAGGCGCTCCGGGCTCGCCTGGAGGCGCAGCTCGGCGACGCGCTCTCTGATGACGCGCGCGAGGCGCCGTCCCGGTTCCTCGCTGCGGGAGAACGCCTCGCGGCAACGCTGCTCGCCAGCGGCAGCACGTCCCGCGACTCGGCCCTGGACCTGCTCGCGGCGGATGCGCTGGTGACCTACGCGTTCGAGGCGGCGAGCGAGGCGCCCGCCGACCTCGCGACCCGCGCGAGCGAGGCGATGGTGCGCATCGCCGCGCTCGGCGCCATCGCGCCGGCCGCGTGAGGCCCATTCGACTGCAACCCCCCGTGCCATGATCGACATCCATTCGCACCTCCTGCCGGGCGTCGACGACGGCTCCCCCTCCATTGCCGCGAGCCTGCCGGTGCTGAAGCGCTTCGCCGCGGACGGCGTGGAGTGCGTGGTGCTCACGCCGCACCTGAGCGCGTCGCAGGCGAAGTCGGCGCCGTACGAGGAGCACGTGGCGCTGCTCGAGGAGCTGCGCGCCGCCGCCCCGGCGGTGCCGGAGCTGGTCCTCGGCTGGGAGGTCATGCTCGACGAGCCGCGCGTGGACCTCCGCCCGGCACACTTCGGGCTCGGCGGGAGCCGCGCGGTGCTCGTGGAGTTTCCCCGCACGTCCGTCCCGGCGCAGGCCGCGGACGAGCTCTACCGGCTCCGGGCGTCGGGGGTGGTGCCCGTGCTGGCGCATCCGGAGCGCTACTGGGGCTGCACCGTGGAGAAGGTGGACGAGTGGCGTCGCGCGGGCGCGGTCATCCAGATGGACACCGCCGGATTGATCGGCTCCGGCGCGATCTCGTCGATCTCGCGCGAGCTGCTCGAAGCGGGGCTGGTGGACCTGTTCGCCAGCGACAACCACGGCGACTCCCGCTCGCTCGCAGTCGCGCGCGACTGGCTGCTGGAGATGGGGACGCCCGAGCACGCGACGCTGCTGACGCGCACGAATGCCCGGCATCTCCTGGACGACGCGCCGCTCGAGCCGGTGCCGCCGCTCCCACGGAAGGCGGGCATGTTCGAGCGGCTGCGATCGATCTTCCTGCGCACCTGACCACGATGAGGCCGACCCCATGAACGCAGCATTCACCACCGCGCTCCGCGAGCTCGCGGCCACCGCCGAGCGCGTGGCCGACGAGATGGGGGACGATCTCGACCGGGCCCTGGAGATGGTGCGCGCGGCCGTCGCGGTGCGCGGCACGCTCTTCTTCTGCGGCAACGGGGGCAGCGCGGCCGACGCGCAGCACATGGCCACGGAGTACGTCGTGCGCTACATGCGGAACCGCCGCGCCTATCCCGCCATCGCGCTCACCACGGACACGTCGCTCCTCACCGCGGCGGGCAACGACATCGGCTTCGAGAACGTGTTCTCCCGTCAGGTGGAGGCGCTCGCGAGGAAGGGGGACCTGCTGATCATCCATTCCACGAGCGGCAACTCGCCCAACGTGCTGCGCGCCGCCGAGGCGGCGCGCGCGCTGGGCGTGCCGGTGCTCGCGTTCAGCGCGCGGGATGGGGGTGCCCTCCGCGCGCTCGCCGATCACAACGTCATCATCCCGACCACCCGCACCGACCGTGCGCAGGAGCTGCACCTGTGCATCGAGCACGTGATCTGCGACCTGGTGGAGCAGGCGCTGTGATCGACCTGCGAGGCAGGCGTGCCCTGGTCACGGGCGGGTCGCGCGGGATCGGCGCGGCCACCGCGCGACTCCTGGCGCGCGCGGGCGCGTCGGTGATGGTCGGCTATCGGTCGCGCGCCGAGGAGGCGGGGCGCGTCGTCCACGAGCTGGAGTCGTACGGGGTGCCGGCGGGGGCGCACGCCGCGGACCTCTCCACGCGCGCAGGCGCGGAGTCGCTCGTGGACGCGACGGTGGCCACGCTCGGCGGGCTCGATCTCTTCGTCGGCAACGCCGGCATCTGGCCGGAGGAAGAGGTGCCGGTGTCCGCGATGGACGACGAGCGCTGGCTGCGCACGATGCGCGAGAACGTGGACTCCATCTTCTTCACGACGCGCGCGGTGGTGCGCGTCATCGGCGACCATGGGCGCATCGTCCTGATCTCCAGCACCGCGGGCCAGCGCGGCGAGTCGTTCCATGCCGACTACGGCGCGAGCAAGGGCGCGGTCATCTCGTTCACGAAGTCGCTCGCGGTGGAGCTCGCGCCGCGCGACGTCACGGTGAACTCCGTTGCGCCGGGGTGGGTGGACACCGAGATGGTGGCCGGCGCGCTCGACGACCACGCGCGCGCGCGCGAATGCCGGCATCCCGCTGGGACGCATCGCGACGCCGGACGACATCGCAGGCCCCATCGTCTTCCTCTGCTCCCCGCTCGCGCGACACATCACCGGCGAGATCCTGAACGTGAACGGCGGCAGCGTGCTCTGCGGATGATCGTCATCCTGTTCACCGGCGGCACCATCTCCATGAAGTTCGACGCGGCGCTCGGCGGCGCGGTGCCGGCGCTGTCGGGGGACGAGATCGTGCTCGCCACGCGCGGACTGTCCGACGTCGCGGAGATCGAGGTGGAGCAGTGGGGCCGCTTTCCGGGCCCGCACATGACCGTGGAGCGAATGTGGGCGCTCCGCAATCGCATCGCGGAGCACCTCGCGCGGCCGGAGGTGCAGGGGATCGTCGTCACGCATGGCACCGACACGCTCGAGGAGTCGGCGTACATGGTGGCGCGGTCGCTCCCCGCGGCGCAGCCGGTGGTGTTCACCGGCGCGATGCGCACCGCGAGCGACCTCGGATGGGACGGCCCGTCGAACCTCCTGGAGGCGGCGCGCGTCGCCGCGAGCCCGGAGTCCATGGGCAAGGGCGTGCTGATCTCGCTCGGCGACCGCATCCACAGCGCCCTCGAGGTGACGAAGACGCACACCGAGGCCCGCGACGCGTTCGACAGCCCGGGCCTCGGTGCGCTGGGCGAGGTGGACGAGGGAGTGGTGATCTACCGCCGCGGCATGCTCCACCTGCCGGCCCCGCTGCTGCCGGCCGAGCCGGTGACGCCGGTGGACATCGTGAACGCGTACGCGGGTGCCGACGGACGGCTGGTGGACGCGTCGCGCGAGAGTGGCGCGCGTGCGCTGGTGATCGCCGCGATGGGGCGCGGCAACGTGCCGCCGGCGATGTTCGAGGCCATCGCGCGCACCGCGCGGCAGGTGCCGGTGATCATCACCTCGCGCGCGCTGCTGGGACGCGTCGGCCCCACCTACGGCTATCCGGGGGGCGGGCGGCGCCTGCTCGAGGCGGGGGCGATCTTCGCCTACGGGCGACGTCCGGGACAGGCGCGCATCGATGCGATGCTCGCGCTGGGGCTCGGATACGACGCCGAGCGGTTGCGTATGCTTTTTCGGGACGGATGACGCTGTCCACGGCCGCCCGGGAAGCATCGCGGTCAGGCGGTTCGGAGCGGATGAAGCGAGTCGAAACGAGAAGGGCCGAATCAGGACATCACTGATTCGGCCCTTCTCGATTCCATTCTGTGCATTGTTCCGAAATGGCGTTCCTGGTCGCTTCCCGAGCGGCTTCTCGAATGCTCTCAGCTCTGCAGTGCGTCCGCCCGTGCGGGAACCCACGTCTTGAAGCAGTCCCACCCGAACTCGCGCGCGGCGCGCTGCTGGTCCCAGAAGCCGAAGCAGTCGCGCCAGCCTTCCTGCTCCGCGCGCCAGGCGCAGCACCAGGTGAACTCGAAGCGATGCTCGGCACCGGTCGTGTAGGCCACCAGCTCGCCCGTGAAGTCGGAGCAGCCCGAGCGGGCCCGCACGGCGATGCGCTCCACCGCCAGGTCGGGGTGCGCCGAGAAGAGCTGCGTCAGCACCCGCTCCACCTTCACCCTCGGCGCGTACCCCTGCAGCTCGATCCGCTCCGCACTGCCCCCGCCGATGAATGCGAGCACCTCGCGCTTGAAGTCGGGATGCGCGGCGGCGGCGTCGAGGTAGGGGTGCAGGTCGGCCATGGATGACGGGAGCTCGGGAAGGCGGGCGGGCGGCGCGTCCAATATGGTTACAAATGTCACGTTTGGGAAGCGTCGGCCCTATTCCCGCCGAATCGCCGCCGCTATCCTGCACCGTTCATCCCGTCACCGAGCGCGGCCCTTGACCGACTTTCGTCCCACCCGAAGCGTGCTCGACATCGCCGGCCGCCTCGAGGCGGCCGGTTTCGAGGCGTGGTGCGTGGGAGGGGCCATCCGGGACGCGCTGCTTGGCGGGGCGCCGCTGGACTGGGACCTGGCGACGACGGCGCGCCCCGAGCAGGTGCAGCAGCTGTTCGGACGGAAGCGCACGATCCCGGTGGGCATCGAGTTCGGCACGGTGAGCGTGCTCGACGCGGCCGGCGTGGCGCACGAGGTCACCACGTTCAGGCGCGACGTGGATACGGATGGCCGCCACGCCGTGGTGGAGTTCGGTGCGAGCCTGGAGGACGACCTCGCGCGGCGCGACTTCACCATCAATGCGATCGCGTGGCGGCCGTCCACGCGGGAGCTGCGAGATCCGTTCGGCGGCCGGGCCGACATCGCCCAGGGGATCGTCCGCGCCGTCGGCGACGCCGAGGCGCGGATGCGCGAGGATCGTCTGCGTGCGCTGCGCGCGATCCGCTTCGCGGCGCGCTACGGCTTCACCATCGAGCCGGCCACCTACGCGGCCATCGAGCACTCCGCGCCGCACCTGACGCGCCTGTCGGCGGAGCGGGTGCAGCAGGAGATCGTGAAGACGATGGAGCAGGTGGAGCGGCCGTCGCGCGCCTTCGGCGTGTGGCGGGACGCCGGCGCGCTGGCGGCCCTCGTGCCGCCCCTGGGCGCCGTGGGCGACGTCACGCTGCAGTCCCTCGACCGGCTGCCGATGGCGAGCGCGGGGGGGCGCCGGCAGCCG